>CADEGB010000591.1 GCA_902826755.1 uncultured Gemmatimonadota bacterium | reverse complement strand
GGACCGGATCGGCTCCACCTACCGGTCGTTCCTGATCCCGATGGAAACCCTCGCAGCGGATGCCGGGTGGACGGGCCCGGGGTGGTTCGAATCACCCCTCGTGGAAGACTCCGTCACGGCGCTCCAGCTGGTCGACTCCCATCGCGCCCTGACCGATGGACGCGGAGCCGCCGTCGACCAGCTTCGGCGGGCGCTCGCCGACCTTGGGACCCACCATCGGCGAGTGATCGAGTCGTCGGCGCCCGATCCGTCGCCCGCTGCCATTCAGCGGGTTCGTCACCACCTCGAGACCAACTACGCCTCTCGAATCCGACTGTCCACACTGGCCGACCTGTCGGGCCTCAGCGTGTTCCACCTGATCCGGGTCTTTCGAACGGCCACCGGCCTGCCACCCTATGCCTACCTCGAACAGGTCCGAGTCCACCGCGCGGCCTCGCTCCTGCGCGAAGGACACCCGATTTCCAAAGTGGCGTTCCTGACCGGATTCGCCGACCAAAGCCACCTCACTCGTTTTTTCAAACGGCTGGTGGGCGTGCCACCGGGCCGATACCAACGCGCTGCCTTGGGAGCCGCAACCCGATGACCGACCGCCGCCAGTTCCTCGGTGCCACCGCCGCCGCGAGCGGCTTTTTCGCGTTTGGGCCCGGAAGCCTCGTCCCCCGGACCGCCACCCGGCTCGACCCCGACCGCCTGCCGGATGTCGGCTCGGCGCCGAAGCCGCTCCGGCTGCTGATTCTCGGCGGAACCGGCCTGACCGGGCCCCATCAGGTCCGTTACGCGCTGGCCCGCGGCCACACCGTCACCGTCTTCAACCGCGGCCGCCGAAACGAGCGATTGCCGAAGGGCGTCGAGGAACTCAAGGGCGACCGAGCGGCCCGCCAGGTCGACGCCCTGAAGGGCCGCGATTGGGACGTCGTCGTCGACAACCCGACCTCCCTCCCCTTCTGGGTCAAGGACGCGGCGTCCATCCTCAAAGGTCACGCCGGGCAGTACGTCTTCATCTCGACGATCTCGGTGTATGACGCCGCCGGCCAGCAGTCCATCACGGAGGAGTCCCCCCTCCTCGAGTACCGCGACGGCGACCCGCTTGCCGTCACCCAGGAGCAGTTCAGCAAAGATGTCGAGACGCTCTATGGGCGGATGAAGACGGCCTCGGAGCGGGAAGCCAGCAAGTGGTTCGGCAACCAGACAACCATCATTCGCCCCGGACTCATCGTCGGTCCCGGAGACGGCTCGTTCCGCTTCGGCTACTGGCCCTACCGGATCGACAAAGGCGGCGAAATCCTCGCACCGGGCGATGGAACCGATTCGATCCAGATCATCGACACCAGGGACCTGGCCGAATGGACCGTCCGGATGGCGGAGAACGGCACGTTCGGCACCTTCAACGCCTGCGGGCCGCGCGCTTCGATGACGATGGCCGAGCAGCTCTACGGCATCCGGGGAACGATCAGCGGCGACCGCGACATCCGGTTCACCTGGGTGCCCGCCGACTTCCTGGCCAGCCACCAGGTGACCCCGTGGGGTGAGATGCCCACCTGGCTCCCCCGATCGGAACCGGAGCACGTCATCTCGAAAACCAGCAACGTCCGCGCGATCGCGGCCGGCCTCACCTTCCGGTCGCTCGCCATCAGCGCGGTCGACTCGCTGACCTGGCTGCAAGCCTTAGCGGAGACGACCCGCGCTCAGGTCATCAAGAACGCGGGCCTTTCCGAGGAAAAGGAGAAGACCGTCCTGGCGGCCTGGCACCAGCGCGCCACCCGGTGAGCACCGCGCTCTTCACGGCCCTGCTCTTCGTCCAACCGGCCGGGGGTGCCGTCGGCTTCCGCGTCGTCCACGAGACCGATCCGTCTCGACCAACGCGTGCGCCGGTAGATTTCCGCGGCACGCCGAATCGAGACTGGTCCGGTTGGCCGATTCACATCGGGGTCTGGTATCCCGCCCGAGCGGGCACCGGCCGACCCATGACCGTCGGATCCTATCGGGTGCGGCCCGTCAGCGAGTCGGGCGCGCCAACTCCGCCGGATTCCGCCGCCGGCGAGATCCGGATGATGATCGAACGGGGACTGCGCCGAACGGTCACCGAGGCGGAAGCCCGGACCATCGCCGCCACGCCGGTGGCCGCGCGCTTCGAGGCCGAGCCCATCGGCGGCGGATTCCCCACCATCGTCGCGGGGAGCTACTTCTCCCTCCAGGCTGGCGC
>CADEGB010000590.1 GCA_902826755.1 uncultured Gemmatimonadota bacterium | reverse complement strand
CACTGGCGGGAATCGACGATCACGAGCGAATTGATGACCGGGTTCCTCAACACCGGCTCCAATCCCCTCTCGGCCATTACCGTGGCGTCGTTTCGAGATGAGGGCTATCTCGTCAACGACGCCGCCGCCGACCCGTTCAGTTTCGGTGCAGCGCTCCGAGCCGCCGCCTCGGCGCCGCTTGCCCTCCATACCCGGGAATGGGACACGCCGCTACGGACCAAGGACCGCTCGGGCCGGGTGGTGCGGGCCCTCGATCCGCGGGCCGGTCCGTTCCGCCGTTAGGCACCCTCGGGGCCGGCTGCCTGGCCGGCTCCGTCCCATTCGGCCACCACCGTCTCCACCGCCGTCACCCCCTCGGGCGGGACGCTGGGCGCCCGTTGCGGGGTCCGGCTGAACCGAGGCGCCGGCGCCGGGTGCGCCACCCCCGCCACCGGAACGAAGGCGCCCCGGGCCTGGTTCCCGGGATCGGCCACGGCCTCCGCCATCGTCAGCACCGGTGCGACGCACGCATCCGTGCCCTCGAACCGCTCCACCCACTCCTCCCGGGTCCTGGTCGCGACCACGGCGGCGATCCGGGCCCGGAGCGCGGACCACCGCTCCGGCCGCCACCGGTCCTCGACCTCCGCGGGCGTCAGCCCGAGCCCGGCCGCCAACTGCCCGAAGAACTCGTCCTCGAGCCCACCGAGCGCCAGGAACTTCCCGTCCCGGGTCCGGTGCACATCGTAGAACGGCGCTCCGGTGTCGATGGCGTTGGTGCCCCGCTCGGGGCGCCACACCCCGGTGGCCAACATGCCGAGCATCGGCGCGAGGAGCGCGCCGACGCCATCGGTCATCGCGGCGTCGACCACCTGCCCCACCCCGGTGCGTCGTACCTCGACCAGCGCGGCCAGCGTCCCGAGCACCGCGAACAGGGTGCCCCCGGCGTAGTCGCCGAGGAAGTTCACCGGAGGTATCCGCGCCTCACCGGGGCGCCCGTTGGCCTCGAGCGCGCCGGTCAGCGCGAGATAGGTGATGTCGTGCCCGGCGGTCCGGGCGCGGGGACCCTCCTGCCCCCAGCCGGTGATCCGGCAGACGACCAGCGACGGCCGCCGCCGGAGCAACTCGGTCGGGTCGAACCCGAGCCGTTCCATCGTCCCGGGACGGAACCCCTCGAGGACCACGTCGGCCCGATCGATCAGGGCATGAGCGCTCCGCCGCCCGGCGTCGGTCTTGAGATCGACCGTCACCAGACGCTTGCCGCGATTGGCGATGACCCCGCGCCGCGGCACCCACGCGGTGATCTCCGAGGCCTGTGGCCGCTCGAGCACGACCACGTCCGCCGCTTTCTTCGGCGCTTTCCGTTTCACATTGGGCAGGCGAGCGAGCGCGCGGTCGAAGATCTCGCGCTCGGTGCGGAGGATCGAGAGCTGCCGGCGCTCGCGCGGATCGGTCTCTTTCTCGAGGAGATGTTTGATCCGACCGTGATCCGGACCAGAGAGGAGCAGGCTGAGGCGGAGCATCGCGAGATCGACCTGCTCGACCTCCAGCGCGCGCGGCGACTCGTGCATGATCGCGTCGTAGACGCAGACCGCCCGCAAGATGCGTCCGAGGCGCACCGCGGTGCGCGTCGAGAGGTAGCGCGTCGGCTGGAACGTCGGGTCGTTCTTCGATGCGGCCGCGAGATCCGAATCGAGGTGCTCGAGGAGAATGCAGAGCGACGTGCAGATCTCGTCCGGGACGACGACGCGCTCGACGACGGACTGGAGGACATCGAGGTCTTGAATCGTGAGGTGAGCGAGGAGCGACCGTGGACGCGCGCCGCCAATTTGCTGCCGCACGACCTTGCCGAGGCTCTCCTGCTCCGTGAAGCCCTTCGGCACGAAGGAGACGAACGCGATGCGGTCGACGAAGGCGAGGAGCGTCTCGCGCGATCCCTCGAGGACCTCCGCGAGATAGCGGTTCGTCGTCATGAGGGCGCACTCGATGCGGCCCGAGGTCGTCTTCGTACCTTGCTTCAGCTCGCGCTCGTGGAGCACGTTGAGCGTGGTCCGAAGCAGCATGTCGCGTCCGTCGAGGACCTCGTCGAGGAACGCGTGGACCGCGCCGAGCATGCCTTCGTCGGTGAAGTGCTCGGTGCGCCCCGTTTGCATGAGCGTCTTGAAATCGATCGGCCCGACGAGATCCGTCTGGACCGTGCTCTCCGTGAACTGCCGGGCGAAGACGCTCGGCT
>CADEGB010000589.1 GCA_902826755.1 uncultured Gemmatimonadota bacterium | reverse complement strand
CCCAAAGTGGTCGGGGCCCCGGAGTCCTGATCACGGACCGGACCGTCGAGCCTCCCGGAAGTGAGTCACACCAAAACGGGGGATGAGCCGAACCGGCCCATCCCCCGTTCGATTTTCGGGAATCGTCCTACCAGTACTGCCACTGCCCGGTGGCCAAGACCCAGATGCCGAGACAGGCGTTGGTGACGCCGTGGCACCAGATCAGATCGCCAAGGCTTCGGGTCTTGGCCATCCAGAAGTTGTAGATCAGCCCGGCCGCCAACCCGACATCCCAATACGGCCCATGCTCCACGGCAAACAGCGCCGCCGTGGCCAGGAAGGAGTACCGGGTGTAGGTCCCCAACGGTACCGCCTGGAAATCATCGATTCGGTCGAGCCAACGGGGGAGCCAACCCCGGAAGAACAGCTCCTCGACGATCGGCACCAGGAGGGAAGCGCGGGCCATGCGGAGCGCCACGAACAGCAGGTCGTTCCGGCTGTCCACGGCCACCGTGGTTTCGACCCGACCCGTAATCCCGTTCTGGAAAATCCCCAACTCCCGGTAGCCCGGAATCAGCTGATCGGGCGCGATCCACACCAGGAACACCGCGACCCCGACCCCTATCGTGGCGGCTGGGTGCCGAAGGCGGAGGTCGACGACCGGGCGGGCCACCATCCAAACCACCAAGGCCACCGCGCCCAACCAGACCCCCGCCACGAGGGCCGGCGCCAGCGGCAGGTGGGGCCGGAATCCGAGGAACGCCATGAAGGCGGCGAACGGAAGGACCCAGCGAAGCGAAGGGTACCGCTCCAGCAATGTCGCCATCGACCACCTGTCTGTTCGACGCACGAAGGGGCGGGTCGACCGAGCCCGCCCCTCGTGGTCACCAGTTCGAAGTTACCTCAGAACGTATACGACACCTTCGTCATGATCAGCCGGCCGAGCTGGGGAACGCCGACGAAGGTCGCGTACGCCTTGTTGAGGACGTTATTGACGCTCACGGACACCAGCATGTTTCGGGCCCCGAATCGGGGCCGGATGCTGCCCTGGAGGTCGAAGACCCCGTAGCTGTCCGTGGGCTGGAAGCTGCCGTCCGGGTTCTGCGGGCTGACGTACACGCCCGAGTTGACCGGGAACCCTTTGACGTACCGGGCCCGCCCTTCCACGGCCCACCCCTTGGGATCGTTGCGGAGCCGCACCGTGGCGGAACCGCGGCTCTTCGACCCGTTGAGGGCGATGTCAGTGGGCCCGCCCACCTCGGCCGCCGTGAAGTAGTCCTTATTGACGAATGAGTACGTCGCGGCAAAGGACCACCGGTCGTTGGCCACGTAATCGAAGGCCGCGTCCGCGCCGAACAGATCGACCGACCCGAAATTCCGATAGGTGAGGAAGATGTCCGGCCGGTTGGTGAGTTCCGTGTTGTTGGGCACCACGGTGCCGAGGGGAACGCCGGTGGTGCCGGCCGTGGCCGTGCCGCCGGACACGCCCGCCATGCCGGTGCCGATCTGCGCCGCCGCCTGGGCCGCATTCGTGGCACCGATCAACGGCGTCCAGGCATTGGTGAAGTAGGCGATCAGGGACGTCCGGTCCAGGAACACCGTCGGCGACTCGACGATCAACGGGCCGACGAAGTTCTCGCGCCGTTCGAAATACACGTCGACCGAGAGCCGGGCCTTGTTATTCAGGTTGCCCTTGTATCCGAACTCGATGGCGTTGGTGATGCTCGGCTTCATCGTCTCGATGTCGGTGACCGAGGCGGCGTCGATGTCGATGAAGGTCCCGGTGGTGGCGTTGAGGGTCCGGAGCTGAGTGCCGACCTGGGTGGTGGGCGCCGGGGTGTTCTGGAGCAGCTGCTTGAGATTGGCGGGCAGCGCGGGGTTCTGGAGCACGAACCCGACCGCCACGCTGTAGAGCGCCACCGCGTTGGCGGGGAGCAACGAGGCCGGGACTCCGGGCACGCCCGGAATGCCCCGCATACAGAGCCCCCCACCCACCCCGCCGGCACAGCCGCCGTTGGCGCGGAACCGGAAGCCCCCCTTCGGGACGCCGAGGGCCCGAACCGTGTACGGCCCGGCCTGGCCGGCGGAGATGTCGAGGAACAGGTTGTTGTTGCTCGGGGTGGAGAAGGCGCGGTTGTACGTCAGGCGGAGATTGTTGTTCTCGTCCGGCTTGAGGACCAGCCCGAGCCGAGGCGACCAGACCGCCGACTCGAGTCGGCTATGCTTGTCGAGCCGGA
>CADEGB010000588.1 GCA_902826755.1 uncultured Gemmatimonadota bacterium | reverse complement strand
TGGCGGTGTCGGAGCGATAGCGGGTGACCTCGTACCCTTCGAGTTCGAGCAGGTCGAGAAGCACCGAATCCGCGGAGGGGAAGTTCAGCTTGGGGGCGGTGGGTAATCCGAGCCGCCGGGCACTGGCCGAGTCGAGCGGGACGGGGGCGGTGGTGTCCTGAGCCGTCGCCCGGACTGGCGGTCGGGGGGGAGTCGGCCGCTGGGCCGACAGATCTCCCGCGCCACCGAGCAACGCCAGGAGCAGCACCACTCCCGCGGCCGTATCGGCCGCGGCCCGTTTGAGCCGGCGTCGATGCACCACGATGGCCCCGAGCACGCCGACCTCGTACAGCACGATGAGCGGCGCGGTCATCATCATCATCGAGAACACATCGGTGCCGGGGGAAAGGACGGCCCCGCCGATGAAGGCCAGCACCACCGCAAACCGCCGGAATCGATTCAGCATGGCCGGCGTCACGACGCCGAGCACCGCCAGCATGATGATGAGCAGCGGCAGCTCGGCGGAGAGACCCATCGCCAGCACCACCTGCAGGACGAAGCCGAAGTACTCCTTGTAGGTAATGACGTACTCGAAGGTGCCCGCGCTCAGCGAAAAGAGGACCCGGAGCGCCTGGGGCACCAGGTAGATGAAGCTCAGGGTCGACCCGGTCAGGAAGAGGATCATCCCCGCAAAGAGGGCGGGTACGATGGCCTTTTTTTCCCGGGCGTAGAGCGCCGGCGAGAGGAAAGCCCAAACCTGCCAGATGATGACGGGTGAGGCGAGAATCAGCCCGACGATGAAGCCGAGCTTGAGCAGGATCATCACCGGCTCGGTGGGGCTTTGAACGGCGAGGTGCTTGCCCGCGAGCAAAGGCAGAATCGGCTGCTGGAGCACGTCGACCAGCTGGAACCGGCCAACGACCCAGATGCCGATCGCCACCCCGACGATCAGCCCGACGATCGCCTTGATCAGTCGGGAGCGAAGTTCCTCGAGATGGTCGAGGAACGGCATTTCACCACTGGACCGCGCCATCACCCGCCCTTGGGCCGAAGCCTACGGTTTCAGACTTTCCAGCCTCGATTTGGCCAGGTCGGCTTCATCGGAGCGCGGATATTCGGTGATCAGGCGCTGGTAGGCCGCCCGCGCCTTGACGGGGTCTTTGAGCACCGTTTCGTACACGTAGCCGATCTTGTACAGCGCGGTCGACGCCCGCCGGTTCTGCGGGAACTTGACGCGGACCTCCTGATAGCGCGCGATCGCCGTATCGGGAGCTTGATCCTGGTACGACTCGGCCACCCAGTACATCGCGTCCGGGGCGTTGGGATGCGTCGGATACTGCAGCAGGAAATCCTGGAACGCCCGCCGGGCCACCACGATGCTACCTCGGCGGTAGTTCTGGAGCGCCCCGGTGTACATCTGCTCGGCGGAGGCCGCCGGTGGACCCGCGGGCGGCGGCGACCCGGCCGCGCCGGAGTCCGGCACCGTCGGCGGCAGAGCCGGCGGCTGGGCCTCGGCCCGCGCGTCGAGGGCCGCTTTGAGAACCGACAGTTGCCGCTGGGACTGGCCGGTTAGTTCCTGGATCTGGAGCAGTTGCCGCTGCACCTCGGTGAGGTCGCTTCCGACCTTGGCGTCGAGAACCCGAAGGGCCTGACGCGAGCTGGCCAGCGAATCGAGCACCTGCTGCTGGAGTCGGATGATCCGGGCCAGTTCCGCCGCCCGGATCGAATCCTGGCGGGCCGACTCGGCCCGAAGCACCAGCACCTGGGTCTCGACCCGCTTGACCGAGCCACTGGTGGCGCACCCCATCAACAGCAGGAGCGCCGCGGCGACCGCCCCTCGAGCGATCACTGCGGCTTCACCAGGCGGTCGGCGCCCGAGAGGATCTCGAATTCGTCGCGGCGGTTCTTGGCCCAGGCGGCTTCAGTCCCGGTCTGATCGGCCGGCCGTTCCTCGCCGAACGACACGACTTCGATTCGGCTCGGATCGATGCCCTTGGCTTCGAAGAACCGCTTGGCGGTGGTGGCGCGGCGGGTGCCGAGCACCAGGTTGTACTCGTCGGACCCGCGCTCGTCGGCGTGACCCGCGATCCGGATCCGGAGGCCGGCGTTGGCCAACAGGATGGCGGCCTTCCGCTCCAGCGTGCCCTGCGCCGTGGCATCGAGGGCATCCTGGTTGTACTCGAAGTAGATCGGTTCCTGCAGGGTCCGCAACAAGTCGGCCCGCTCCATCTCGGCCC
>CADEGB010000587.1 GCA_902826755.1 uncultured Gemmatimonadota bacterium | reverse complement strand
CTACAAGCCGCGGCCCAAGCTGGGCCGCCTGGGCCTCGACGGCTCGCACCACGCCACGATGACAACAGCCGGGTCATTCGGCCAGTTCCAGGATCGGACCGTGGTCGTGGAGACCTTCGGCTACTTCGGCCGGGAGCCGAATGCGGGTGACGGCGAGAGCCGCCATCGCTCGTTCGGCGCGAACATCCGAGCCATCCGCGGTCCGCTCGACGTCGGTGTCGGGGCGGTCCGCAGCGTCGACGACGATCCGTACGGCGCGGGCCTGGGCGCGCTTCGAATGCGGAGCCTGTTCGCCAAGGCCGAGTATGCCGTCCTGCCCTGGCTGTTCGGATCGTTCAAGGCCGAGTGGCTGACCGTCTCCGTCCCCTCCGCCGGGGAAGGCTCCGGAGCGTTCCGTCAGCACCATGTGATGCCTGGCCTGGCGGCGCTGATCCGCCAGAACGTTCGGCTCGTGGCGGAGGCCGACCTCTACCCCGAATACGCCACACCGATTCCGCGATCGTCGCCCCGCGGAGTTTGGCTTCGACTCGACCTAGCGTTCTAAACTCCGCCCAGTGGGACGCTCCGCGTCCCACTGCGACTCGCCCCGTCGCGCCCGAGGCGTCGCGGCCCCGATGCGCCCCCACGGAACTCGTTTTTCTCCAACCGGTTAGCCCCCGCCGCCTCGGCGGCGCGGGCGGCACGTCGCGTGCTTTCCAGGGGAGCACTGGTCGGTGACACCGCCGACCGACCCACACCGAATCGCCAACACCCCCTGGAGGGACCATGTCTGGAAAGTCGTTGCTCGCCGCCCTCGCGCTCGTCTCCGTGACCCTCGGCACCGTCGCCTGGACTCGGAACGCACCGCCTCCCGGCAAGCTGATCGTGGTCAAGATGGTCGACGTCTCGGCCACCCAGTTCAAGTTCGAGCCGGCGGCCATCGTCGCGAATGCCGGCGACACCGTTCGATTCGAACAAACCGGGGCCATGCCGCACAACGTCGACTTCCGGGAGGTGCCGCCGAGCTCGAAGCTCGGCGAGGCCAAGACCGGGCCCTTTCTCGCCGCCGCGGGAGAAAAGTACGACCTCGTGATCGACGGTCGGTTTGGCGCTGGGCTCCACAACTTCACCTGCACGCCGCACGAGGCGTTGGGCATGAAGGGCACTCTCACGGTCAAGAAGTAACCCGGGGGGACGCGATGCGCTCGATCCTTCTGTTCGGAGTGGTCCTTGGCCCCGTGGCGGCAGCCCAGACGGCCGCACCGCCCCTGGTCTGGCCGGCCGCGCCCGAGGCGCCCCGCATTCGCTTCGTCGGGACGCTGCAATCGGAGACCGACCTCGGCAAGAAGGAGTCGTTCTTCGCCCGCCTCAAGCGGTCGCTAGCCGGCACCGGCAAGGCAGCGAACTACCGGGTGTCGCGTCCCTTCGACGTCTATACCCTCGACGGCGAGCGGGTCCATTTCACCGACGGGACCACGCAGGGTGTGGTGCTGTTCGACCGGAAGACCCGGGCGGTCAAGCTCCTGGGTCAGGACGTCCCCGGCGGCCTGGGCCGACCTCTCGGCATGGGCGGCGACGGCACCGGGCGGATCTACGTCGCCGATCCCGGCACGGCGCGAGTTGTCGTCCTGTCGGCGATGGGCGCCTTCGAGCGGGCCTTCGGCGGTCGCGATCACCTCTACAATCCGGTCGACGTCGCGGTCGATACCGGCTCCGGCCGGGTCTACGTGGCGGACGCCTACCTCCATCAGATCGTTGTGTTCGACCAGGGTGGCGGCGTCGTCGGCCGGATCGGGAAACAGGCCCGCACGGTGGCCGACCGGCGGACGCGGCTCGCGCCAACGCAGCCGCACGGCGCGACGGCACCGCCGACACCGGGCGGCGGAGTCGAGCGGGACTCGACGATCGTGCCCGAGCACAGCTCCGCGGGCATCGGCGCCAGCGAGCCGCGCGATCTATGGCAGAACCGAGGTGGGGCGGCCGGCGAGTTCCGTTACCCGTCGTCGGTGGCCGTCGGGCCCGACGGGACGCTGTTCGTCGTCGACCAGATGAACTTCCGGATCCAGGCGTTCGACCGAGCCGGTGGGTTCGTCCGTCAGATCGGGAAACTGGGAGACGTGCCGGGCGCGTTGGCTCGGCCCAAGGGCGTCGCGGTCGACAGCGAGGGCCACGTCTACGTCAGCGACGCGGCGTTCAACAACGTCCAGGTATTCAATCCCGATGGCCAGCTCCTGCTGGCGT
>CADEGB010000586.1 GCA_902826755.1 uncultured Gemmatimonadota bacterium | reverse complement strand
GGCGGATCAGCGGCGATCGGGGCGGTGGGGACCTGCCGCCGGATCAGGTGTTGAACGAACTCGACGAATTGCGGACCCGGATCGGCGAGTTGGAGGAGCGGGCCGACTTTTCGGAACGGCTGTTGGCGCGGCACCGGGAGACGGAACCCCCGCCGCCCTGAGGTGCTGGCGGCCCGATGCCCGGGTCGCCTGGTCGAAGTACATTTGGTGGCCCGATCCTTGAGGAGGGCGCGCATGGTGACGAAGGACGATCTGCAGACGTTCATCGATCGGCTTGACGGCGGATCGGTGGAGTCGCGCGAAGTGGAACCCGGACTCTGGATCGTGAAGAGTCAGCAGGGGGCGGAGGTGGTCATCACCTACTCGCCACCCGTCGCGATCCTCAGGCTCCGGGTCATGGAACCCCCGGCCGCCGCCGACAAACGCGGCGGGCTGTTCCGTCAGTTGCTGGAGCTGAACGCCCGGGACCTGGTGCATGGGTCCTACGGGCTCGAAGGAGAACATGTGGTGTTGACCGACACGCTCGAACTCGCCAATCTCGATTACTCCGAGTTCGAGGCCAGCTTCGATTCGCTCACGTTGGCGCTCTCCTCGCACCTGAGCGCCTTGGCGCCGTACCGCGAAAGGTAAGACGCGATGGGAATCTTTGAACGTTTCTCGACGATGCTCAAGTCGAACATCAACGATCTCATCTCCCGGGCCGAAAACCCCGAGAAGATGCTGAATCAGTTGATTCTCGACATGAAGTCGAATCTGGCCAAGGCCAAGCAGGAGGCCGCGGCCGCCATCGCCGACGAGAAGAAGCTCCAGGCTGACGCCGAGGCGCTCAAGAAGCAGTCGGAAGACTGGGAGCGCCGAGCCATGCTGGCCGTGCAGGAGGGGCGCGACGACCTCGCCAAACAGGCGCTGCTCCGCTACAACGAAGCGCTCCAGGGCGCCCAGTCGCTCCATGAAACCTGGGTCAAGCACCGGGCCGACACCGAGAACCTGAAGGTTCAGCTCCGCCAGCTCAACGACAAGATCGAAGAGGCCAAGCGGAAAAAGAACATTCTGGTCGCCCGGGCCAAGCGGGCCGAGGCACAGCAGCGGATTCAGGAGACGATGTCCGGAATGTCGGACAAGAGCGCCTTCGAGTCCTTCGACCGGATGGCCGAGAAGATCGAGGCCATCGAGCGGAAGGCCCTCGCCGCCGCTGAGATCCAGCAGGAGTTCCAGACCGACGACCTCGCGGCCCAGTTCAAGCAACTGGAGTACAAGGGATCCGCCGATCAGCAGCTGCTCGAGTTGAAGGGCAAGATGGGATTGCTCGGCAAGGGTCAGGACGCGGCCGCCAAGCAGCTCGGCAAGGGCGAAACCACCGTCCACGAAGCGGAAGTCGTCGACGACGAGGACCTCAAGTAACTCCCCCCGAAACCGTTGCCGGCCAATAGCTTGGCCGGCAACGGGGTGCTATCTTCGCCGCCGTCTGGAGGTCCCGATTCGCCGTTTCCTTGACGGGAATCGGTAAACGGATACAATTTTGTATACTATTTTGCCTCCCCTAGCCCCCCAGGGTCATGACTGAGCCCCGTTATCTCATCATTGCCGACGGCAATTTCCATCCGTTGGAGTCCAAGACCGCCAACTCCGTCATCCGGTACCACCCGTCGCGGGTGCTGGCGGTTCTCGACCGGAAGACCGCCGGAAAGACCGTCCAGGACATCCTCGGCTTCGGCGGCGCCATTCCGATCGTCGCGTCCATGGCCGAGGGACTGGCCCTCGAGCCCAACTCGGTCATGATCGGGATCGCACCCGCGGGCGGCCGCTTGCCGGACGAGTGGCGGGGTTGGCTCGGCCAGGCCCTCGACGCGGGCTGCGACCTGATCAGTGGTCTCCACACCTTCCTGTCGGACGACCCGGATCTGTCCGCCCGGGCGGCCAAGGCCGGACGAACCATCTCGGACGCGCGGAAGCCACCCAAGAACCTCCCGATCGCGGCGGGCGAAGCACGCCTGGTCGACCCCTTCGTGGTGCTGACCGTCGGCACGGACTGCAACGTCGGGAAGATGACGGCCCAGCTCCAGCTCACGTCGGCGCTCAAGGCCCGTGGGATCCGGACCAATGTCGTGGCCACCGGCCAGACCGGAATCTTCAGCGAGGGAGGGGGTACCGCGGTCGACGCGGTGATCGCGTACTTCCGTGGGGGGGCCGCGGAAGAGCGCGTCCGCCGGGGCGCCAAAGACC
>CADEGB010000585.1 GCA_902826755.1 uncultured Gemmatimonadota bacterium | reverse complement strand
ATCTCCGTGGTCGAGGTCAACTTCACCGAGCCCCTGGACCCCTCGCGGGTGCTGCCCTTCGAGACCTTCTCGGTCATCCGCGGAGCCATCGACGTGGAGCCGTCGCCGACCAACACCGTCGTGGGCGAAATCGTCCCCTCGCCGGACCTGCGCCGCTTCACCTTCGATCCGATCCTGGACCTGGCGCACCAGCAGACCGGTGACCAGTACCACGTGCGGCTCGAGGCCGTGACCGACCTGGCCGGCAATCCCTTGGCGGACGACCTGCCCTTCGTCCTGTTCAACATCGATCCCGACACGCCCGCCGTCTCGAACGGCGGGGTCGTCCTGCGCTTCGACTCGGTGGACGAGCTCGGCGGGGCGAGCGCGAACTTCAACGACCTGCGCGGCCAGTTCTTCTACGACTTCACGGCCGGCCTCATCCGCCCGCGGCCGGTGTCCTTCATCAGCGCGGCCGTGGATCGCACCAATCCGTTGCCCGCGGCCATGGTCGCCATCACCACCGGCCTGCAGACGCCGCTCGTGCCCCTGGGGTCCAAGACCCAGATGCTCTGGCGCTACGCGGACCTGGGCTGGCAAGTGGAGGACGAGACCCGCTTCAACATCGACGTCGTCGGCCTGAAGTGGTCGCCGATCGGCGGGCAGGTGCTGGGCGACTTCTACGAGAGCTTCGAGATGCGCCTGGCCCACAGCTTCCGGCTGCCGGACGAGGCGATCGACGGGTTCCTGCTGCCGATCCACACCAACTCGGGGCTCGGCGGGCCCAACGGCCAGTTCAACGCGAACATCCTCGGCGGCGCCTCCGCCCAGAAGGTGGTGCATCCGCGCTCCCTCGGGTACCAGGTCAACCCGAGCGACCTCACGATCAATGCCAACGGCACCTTCCTGATGCCCTATCCGCTCAACCAGGGGATCGAGGGCGAGAACAAGGTCACCTACACCTGGCGCGACACCTCCAATCAGATGGTGGGCGGGCCCAACGGGGCGGGCATCCCGCTCCAGCGCGAGGTGGATCCCCCCGCGATGGTGGATCCTGGGCCGCCCGGCTCCGTGGCCCCATCGGGCATGGTCCCGACGATCGGCCTCCCGCTCCTGATCGAGATCCGCACCTATCCTTCGAGCGAGTCGGTCGGGCTGAACTCGCTCGACGTCTCGATCGCGCTCAACTCCTCCAGCCGCCCGTTCTTCCGCAACTTCTCATCCGGCGGCTTCGACACGCTGGGGGCGCCGCGCCCGAAGAACCCCGACGCGGAGAACTCGCCCACGGGCGGCTTCAACCCGACCTCGACCCCGCCCGGCATGACCACCACCGGGGCGGACCCGGTGTTCTACATCGGCGAGCTCGACTACGTCACACGCATCAGCCGCGCCACCACCGTGTGGATCGACACGGGCGTCGTCACCGCGCCCGACTTCGAGGATCCGATCATCGAGCCGCTGGCCACCTCGCGGCCGGCCGGCACGGACGTCACGATCGACTTCCGCGGCGCGGTCAGCTTCGAGGTCACGGCCGGCAACCAGCCCTTCAACGCGCTCCAGCTGACCGCCTATGGCGATCCGCTCGAGGGCGTCGAGACCGTCAACTTCCTGAACGCCTCCAACACCTGGTTCAGCGACATCGACAACATCGACGGGGCCAAGTTCTTCCAGATGCGCATCACGTTCGTGAGCAACATCGCCACGGGCCTGCGCCCCGAGCTCTCCGGCGTCGGCATCGCCTACGACTTCTGATGAACCGCGCGTCCCCCGACCCCTCGAATCCTCCCATGCGTCGATCCGCAGCACCCCTGGGCTCGCTCTCCGTCCTGGCCGCGGGGCTCCTCGCCGCCGCCTGCTCGGGCGGGAGCTCCACCTCGGGCGCCGGGAGCCTGGACGACTTCCAGCTCGTCGCCATCTCGGTCCCCGAGGGCGCCGTCTGGCAGGTCAACCGGCCGATCGAGTTCACCTTCTCCGAGCCGGTCGATTTCTCGACCGTCGGGCCGAACACGATCAACATCCAGACCCTCACCGGCATCCCGGCCAACGGGGCCTTCGCGATCAAGCGCATCGACACCGACGGGGACGGCATCCGGGAGACCAGCCTGCCCGCGGTGGTCGTCTTCCAGCCGACCTGCCCGACGCGCGCGGACAAGTCCGACTCCGGGCTGACCATCGGATCGGTGCGCTACGCGATCACCGTGGTCGGACGCTCGAGCGGGGCCCAGGACACCGTGCGCTCGCTGAAC
>CADEGB010000584.1 GCA_902826755.1 uncultured Gemmatimonadota bacterium | reverse complement strand
CAAGCAACCCGACACCTAGTGCCGAGGCCTACTTCGCGACCGCCCCTGCCGACCGAATCATCCGGGTCACCTTTCGCTTGATCGGATCGTTGACCCGGTCGTAGTTGGCCATCACGATTAGGGTGTAGGCTCCGTCGCCGTAGTTGTTCCAGTCGAAGTCGATCCCGGGGAAGTCCCCGCCGTGACCCCAGATGTCCGCGCCTTCGAACAACACGAACCCGTATCCGTATCGCGGTGACCCCAAATCGGGTTTCGGCGACCGCATCGCCGCCAAGGTCGCTTTCGAGATCAAGGTGCCGGCCTTGAGCGCCTCGGAGTAGGCGAGAATGTCCTCCGCCGTCGACCACCCGCCTCCAGCCGGTCCCCCCTGGACGACGTGCTCGAACAGGTTGTTCTTGAGCACTGTTCCGCCGGGCCCGCTTTCCTTGTAGTACCCGGTCGAGAGTTTCCGATTGACCTGATCGAGCTGGTAGGAGTCGGAATTTCGCATGCCCACGCGCTGGTAGATCCGTTCCCGGGTGGCCGTGAAGTAGTCCTTCCCGGTGACCACTTCGATCACTTTGCCGAGCACCATCATGCCGGTGTTGCTGTACGCCCAGCGGGTGCCGGGCTCGAACCGCATCGTATCCGGTCGGGCCAGGGTCAGGAAGTCGTCCACGGTCCGCCACCGGGTCCGACTCCCGTTCTGGAAGGTGTCGTTGAAGTAGTTGCCAAGCCCGGCGGTGTGCGAGAGCAGGTGTTTGATCTGGATCTTCCGCGCGGCGGCACTGTCGGGAAAGTCGGGCACGAACTTGGCCAGCGGATCGTCGAACGACAGCTTCCCCTCTTCCACCAGCTGGCCGATCATGACCGAGGTGAAGTTCTTGTTGGCGGACCCGAGATTGAAGCGGGTGTCCTTGGCCACGGGAATGTCGTAGTCCCGGTTGGCCACGCCAAACGCCTCGAAGTAGAGCGGCTTGCCGTCCTTGGCGAAGAGCACCACGCCCGAGAACTCATCCGCCGCCGCGAGCTTCCGGACCAATTGGTCGAGCTCCCTGACGCGATCGGCGTCGGTGCGGGCCGTCTCCGGGCGGACCCCGCCGCCCGCCCCAGGCCTGCCCCCGACGCGATTGATGCGAAACGGTGCGGTCGGCTCCGTCCAGACCAGCAGGCTGTCGATCTCCTCGGTGAGCCGGTTCCGGAGCGCCGCGCGGGCAGGTCCGGAGCCCGCCGCGTCGACGCCAGCCAGTTCGAGGCCATTGGGACGCCCCCGAGTGTTGCCAAGGACGAAGTCGACGTGATAGTCGAGCGGCGCCACCGCCAGGAATGCGGGCGCGTAGTTGGCCTCGACGAAGGCGCGGACTGTTCCGGCGTCGCCAGTGTTCACCGCGGCCACCAACGCCCGCAGCCTGGCCTCGGCGTTGGACGGCGTCTGCGCCGACAGTGAGGCGGCCGCGACCAGGGGGAGCAACAGGGTGGCGAGAGACCGGGGCCGACGGGTGCTCATCATGCGCGCGCTTCCTTCAGGTGGGGGCGTTCAGGCGTGGCTCGCCGCTTCGAGCTGGATCCGAGGACGAGACGAAAGAGATCTCGGGCAAACGCCGGGAGGGCGGGGTACGACTCCTGGCCGCGGCTCGCCCGTTCCACCCAACCCTGGGTGGCGAAGTAGGCGATCCGTGCCCGACGCCGCGCTTCGGCCGGGTCGAGGCCGGCGGCCCGAAGTTGTGCCTGGATAAAGGCCAGACGCCGCTGCTCCGTTCGGGCAACCCGGGCGGCCACGGCGTCGTCCCGGCGCGCCCACGACAGGATCTCGGCATCGGGCGGGTAGTCGCGCGTGGCGGCCACCAGCGAGAAGTAGCGATCGAGTCGGGCGGCGGGAGTGGGCGCCTCGTGGGCGGAACCGATCAACCAGCCGGTCTCGGTTTCCCACCACGTCAGGACCGCGTCGAGCAGGTCGGCCCGATCCCGGAAGTGCCAGTAGCAACTGCCTTTGGTGGCGCCGAGGGTCCGGGCCAGGGCCTCGATCCGGACGGCGTCGACTCCACCGCTTCGGAGGGCGGCCGTGGCGGCCCGGATCCAGGCGTCCCGGTCGGTGAGCGGGGGGCGGCCGGGGGTCGGCATCGAGCGGGTCATGAGTTCCGTACGGGAGCGTACGGAACTGGTTTCAAGCTGCCGCCCGGAAGGCCGGTCTCCGTCCGGAGCTGCCGGCGTGGGTCAGCGGGGCAGGACCAACAGCGTCAGGTGTGAGGC
>CADEGB010000583.1 GCA_902826755.1 uncultured Gemmatimonadota bacterium | reverse complement strand
GAACTCCTGCGCCATCAGGAAATTCAGGCAGATCGACTTGGCGTGACCGATGTGCGGGAATCCGTTGGGCTCGGGCGGGAAGCGGGTGGCCACCGGACGACCGAATTTGCCGGTCTCGGCGTCCTGGGCCACCATCTCACGAATGAAATCCCGCCGGGGTGTATCCTGGGTCACGATCCGTCCACTGAGAAAACCGGTGTGCAAAATACCACGGTCGGTCGGTGGACGGGGACGCTACATCCGAAAGAGGTAACTCGCCTTCAGGAAGAAGCCGTCGCCGGTGCGGTCCAGATCGCCGAACTTGAACCGGCCGCCGTCCCGGTAGTTCCCCCCGTAGCCGGCAAAGAACACCGTGCCGGGCGTCGGCTGGAACGAGAACAGGAAGTCGGTGCGGACCCCGTTGGTTTCCTGCCGGAGCGCCGGTCCGCGGCGGTAGCCGCCGGTGGCCGGGTCGAACAGGAGGATCGGGTCGTCGGTCCGGCCGTCGTCGCGGAGCGCGTCCCGGTGGGTCGAGCGGTACTCGCCCACCACCCGGAGGAAGAGCGAGCGGTTGATCTGATATTCGAGCTTGAGGCGGGGGATGTGGGACACGGACACGATCGTCCCGTCGCTCCGCCGCTGGTAGTGCGTCAGGACGTAGGTGCCGTCGACCCGGAACTGGCTGGTCGGTCGGAACTGGATGCTCGAGTTGACGAAGAAGATCCGGGCGGGCGACCACTCCTCGTAGTCGACGTCGTTCCCGTACATCGCGTTGAGGCTGGCCGAGAACGGGCCGACCCAGGGCGTGTTGAGGGTGACGCTGGAGCCGACGTTGTGGATGGTGCCGCCTCCCGGGTACGGTGCGATGGTGTCGACCGTGGCACCGGGACCCCGGCGTTCGACCGCGTACCCTTCGTAGAGTCGGTGGTCGTACCCGAAGTACTCGAACCAATTGAAGAGATCGAGCGACCATCCCCCCCGGAACTGGATGTTTCCGGTGAGGAAGAGCTGCTTGTCGAGGATTTCGCGCCCGGAGACGAAGTCGTCGTAGATCCACCGCCCGGAGGCCCGTAGGCCCCCCGTGGCTCGGGCGACGAACGCTCCGGGCTTGCCATAGACGGTCCAGGACGGGCCGGCCCCGATCGCCACGGCGTCGGGTTGACTCACGAACCCGGCGCCCGCCACGAACTCGTCGCTGACCCCCTCGAACGACGCGCTGAAGGCAAAGCGGCGGCCGGCCCGTCGGATGTCGAAGTCCCAGAGTGGCGCCACCGTGCTGACCCCGTTCCGGGTCGTGACGCTCCCGACCGCCTGCGCCGAGACGACGAACGCCCCGGGCAGCACTACCCGGGTGTCGAAGCCGCCGAGATGGTTGTCGAACCCGGGTTCCATTCGGCCCGTGTAGACGAATCCCGCCCGGGATCCGCCACCCAGATCCCGCTGGAGTCGAGCAATCGCGAAGACCGGGTTGTCGGTCCCGGACCGTGACACTTCCTTCCCGTCGAGAGCAAACATCGTGGCCACGGTCGTGCTGCCCACCTTGCCGGTCAACTTCGTGGCGGCCACCGGCGCCGCGATCCGGCGGGAGTAGATCAGCTGGTTCGGGGTGGCGAACTGTTCGATGCCCTCGAGGAAGAAGGGTCGCTTTTCGGGGAAGAACAGCGCCCGCCTGGGGTCGGTGAGGATCTGACTCGCGTCGGCCTCAACCTGGGAAAAATCGGGGTTGAAGGTGCCGTTGAGCGTCAGGTTCGGCGTGATGCCCCACCGCACGTTGCCACCGAACTCGGCCGCGTCGTCGTAGGCCCACTCTCCAACCTGGCCCGGCACCGGCCCACCGGTGGCTCGCGCGGTGATGACCGGGTTCAGGTCCATGACCAGTCCGCGACGGAGATCGTTGAGGCCTTCGAGCGAACCCGATTGGCCCAGGAAGCTCGGGGCCGCGCGAACGGCGGGAACCCAGGAATCCTCGTGGCCGCTGGCCTGGATCCGGCGGATGACGTGAAGACCCCAGGTCTGGGACGCGCCAGTCTGGTAACGCAGCGTTTTGAAGGGGATCCGGACTTCGATCTCGAACCCCCGCTCCGTCAGTCGGCCCTTGGAGCCGAACACGACGTCAGTGCTCAGCTCGGTGCCCTCCCCCCCGCCGCTGGGGCGCCCCTCTCCGGCCAGCGTGCCGTCCTGCTGCACGTCGAGCGGATTCAACGCCAAGACCAGCGCCTGGTTCCAGCCGTAACTGGTAGCGACGCCGACCTCGATCCGCTCCTCTC
>CADEGB010000582.1 GCA_902826755.1 uncultured Gemmatimonadota bacterium | reverse complement strand
GAAACCCAACCCGCCAATTCGGATAGGATACCCGGCGGGAGATCAGCGAGGGTGAGACGACCGCGTAACCGCCGTCCGCCGGCCACGCCGCGCAACCGGCTCCCGCCACCCAACGGGCCGGGAAACCACCGGTCCAAGGCCGAACGGCCCCGCCCGATCGGATGGGGCGATGGACTCGGAGGCCACCGGTTCGAAATGGGGGACCCCATACCGCTCCAAGGCAGCCACCAGGTCGGCCACCACCACCCGGATCTCGGAGTCCGGCGTTACCGTCCACGCCCCACCCCGCTCCCGACCCGGAACAAGGTCCCACAGCATGGTGACCCGGGCGGTCCCATCCTGCTCGACGACCTCGAGCCATACCTCCAGACCGGCTCGCTGCGAGCCCGGCCATTCAATCGCGTCGATCCGAACCCGACCGGTCCGGCCCCCCGCTGGCAGCGAGAAACCCTCGTCCTCCCGAACGAACCCCCGAATCCGAAGGGAGCGCGCCACCGCCACGAGAGCGGCATCGACGGCGCGGCGGGCAAGCGGAGACTGGTGCTCCATGGCGTCCGAGTCCTGAGATCCTGGGTCGGCGTTTCGAGGCGAATCTCAGTCATCTACTGGAAGAAACGTGCTCGATCAGGGCCATCTGGCCCTGGCGTTGTTTGCGTCCGGAACGGGAGTTGCTATCTTTAAGAACGAGCGCTACTTAGAAAGCCCGGCTGGATCCCCAGCCGGGCCGGCTTCTTTTTACCCCGTCGAGACGGCTTATGATCGAGGAAATGCGCCGGAAGCTTGGCAAGGAGATCGAGGCCCTGACGCACGAGCTCGCAATTACCCTCCCGCAGGCCATTGCCACCGCGGTGGCCATGGGCGACCTCCGGGAAAACTCCGAGTACAAGGCAGCGCTCGAACGTCAACAGTTGGTGCAGGCCCGCCTCGGCCAGTTGCACCAACGCCTCGCTTCCCTGGCCGAGATCGCCAACACCGAGGCCCCGACTGACCGGGTCGGCCTCGGATCCAAAGTCACCGTCATCGACCTCGAAACCTCCGAAACCGAGACCTTCCAGCTGGTCCTGGCCGAGATGATGGACATCGACGCCGGCCACATTTCGCTTGCCTCACCCCTCGGCCGGGCCCTCAAGGACCGGAAGGTCGGCGAAGAAGTCCTGCTCCGGCTCCCAACCCTCGTCCGACGGCTTCGGGTCACTGACCTGATCACCGTCCACCAGATGGAGTAGCCGATGGAGTTTCCTCCCAAAAAGCTCCTGGTCGTCGGCGACCGGGTCCTGATCAGCCCCGAGGACGGAGAAGAACGCACCCGGGTCGGGCTCTACCTCCCCGCCACCGCCCTCGACACCCAGCAAGTCCAGCAGGGACTCATCATCGCCACCGGACCGGGCGACCCCGTTCCGGACGTTGCGAGCTTCGACGACGAGCCGTGGCGGGTCGGCGAAAAGACCCCGCGGTTCCGACCGATGCAGGCCCGGGTCGGCGACCACGCCATCTTTTTCCGGAAGGCCGCCGTCGAGATCACCTTCGAGGACAAGAAGTACCTCGTGGTGCCGCAGGCGGCTATTCTGGTGCTGGTGCGGGACGAACTGCCGATCTGAACGACCGCCGGACTCGGGAGCGCCAGTGCTCGACGGACCACCGTCATTCCCCAGCCCCACCACGCTCTTTTCCCGGGCGGTCCGGCTCCGCTGCCCGGTCTGCGGCGGCCATCCGATCATCCTGAACTGGTTCACGGTCTGCCCGAGCTGTCCGGTGTGCGGCTTCCGACTGGACCGGCACGAACCGGGGTACTGGCTCGGCAGTTACACGATCAACCTCTTTGCCACCGAAGGGGCGTTCGCGGCGTTCTTCGTGGGCGGGATGGCCCTCTTCTGGCCGGCGGTCCCCTGGCTCGGCCTGACGATCGGCGGACTGGTCACCGTCGTGGCGACGCCCATCCTGCTCTTTCCCTTCACCAAGACCCTCTACCTGGCCATCGACCTGGCCTTCCGTCCGCCGGAACCGCCCGACCTGGCCACTCCGATCGAACGCGGCCTGGTAGCCCCCCGGACGCCGACTGGTGCGGCCGGCGGCAACCGTCGCTGAACCCGGTCACCGCCGACTCGCCACGGCGCGGCGGAGCAGACGACTCCTCTTCTGGCGGCGATCGGTCAGGCGCCCACCGGCGCGGGGCCTGAACGCCGAACCCGCCGCCAGACGGCGCGCGCCGCCAGGAGCGAGACCAACGCCAGCGCCACCAACGGCACCAAGCC
>CADEGB010000581.1 GCA_902826755.1 uncultured Gemmatimonadota bacterium | reverse complement strand
CAAGCTAATATCGGCGGCAGGGATGATGAAGATGAAATCGTCGCCCCCGATGTGACCAACGAACCCACGCGGGCCGAGCATGCCCTTCACGACGTCGTGAAGAATCCGCGAGAGCATGTAGATCACCCGGTCGCCGTCGTAGTAGCTGTATCGGTCGTTGTACTCCTTGAAGTGATCCAGATCGGCGTAGCAGACCGCGAACTCCTGCTTCACCTCGAGCCGGCGCCGGATTTCGCGGTCGATCTCCGGGGCGCCCGGCAGCCTGGTCGACGGGTGGACCGACACGTCCCGCTGACTCCGGACCAACAGGGCGTCGAGCCGGGCCCGCTGTTCCTCCGGAGGGAAGACCTCGGAGAGGATCTCGTCGGCCCCCGCCCCGTACCAGGACTGGGTCTTCTCGGGGTGGTGGTGCCCGGCCAGGATCAGGGCCGGGACGATCGCGGTAAACGAGTCGGATTTGAGGTGAATTACGAGGTCGAGACCCTTGGCCCCGGTGTTGTCGCCGTCGACCACCAGGATACAGGGGTGGCCCCGGAGCACGATCGATTCCACCTGATCCGGATCGTCGAGGACCTCGATCGGAAAGGACTTTTCCGAGGCCCAGAGGCGCACGAGATCAGGCACCGGTCGCCCGACCGGTCCGAAGAACAGAATCGTCGGGCGATTCCTCACCAAGGCGCCTTTCGTAACAGGTTACGGCTTCCCAACTTAGGAGCCCTCCCCCCACCCTGTCAAATGAAGAACGCGGCCACCGCGATCATCGCGTAGACGGCCAGCAACTGGACCCCTTCGAACCAATTCGTCTCCCCATCCAGCGTGATGATGGCGATGACGATCGTGGACACCGCCAGGGCCGCCACGTCGAACAGCGGAAACACCAGATTCATCGGGGCGGCCATGGCCAGCCCGGCGAAGACCAGAATCGGGGCCACCAGCAATGCAACCTGCGTGCTCGATCCGAGGGCGATCTGGAAGGCCAAGTCCATCTGGCCTTTCCGCGCCACCACGATGGCGGTGGCGTGCTCCGCCGCGTTGCCGATCAGGGGAATCACCACCAGACCGAGAAAGGCCTGGGACAGGCCGATCGTCTCGGTGACGGCCTGGACCGAGTGGACCAGGAGTTCAGACTCGACCACCACCCCGATCGTCCCGAGAGCCAGAATGCCAACCGCCGGGCCGACGCTCCACTTCGGCTCGACCGCGGGGTGATCACCACCCCCGAACAGCGCCTTGTGGGTCTTGAGCGAGAACAGCAGCGACAAGAGGTACGTTACCGCCAGGATGACGGCCACCGCTTCCGACAAATGAAGTTCGGCCAACGGGCTCGGGCGGTCATGCGTCGCGTGGAACACCGCGGGAAACACCAGGCCGATGACGGCGAGCGCCAGCATCGCCGCGCTCATCCCGGCGTTGGTGCGGTTGAACCGCACCATCCCACCCTTGGCCCCCCCGGCCAGGAACGAGAGGCCGAGAATCAGGAGCAGGTTGCCGAGAATGCTGCCGGTAATGGAGGCCTTGACCAGCTCCACCAGTCCGGATTTGAGCGCCACCAGCGCGATGATCAGTTCTGCCGCGTTGCCGAAGGTGGCGTTGAGAAGGCCACCGACGGTGGGTCCGGTACGCTCCGCCAACGACTCCGTGGCTTCGCCCATCAGCCCGGCAAGGGGCAACACTGCCACGCAGGCCGTCACGAAGACCACCACGGGCGAGACATGCAGCATCGAGAACGCCACGCTGACCGGCACCGCAAGGAGCAGCAGTCGAGACCAGGGGAACTTCCGGTCGGGAAGCGGTCTCGCGATCCGGAGCGGCGGCAACGACTCCTCGGCGTCGGGCGCGGGTGATCTCGCCTCGGTCCGTTCACGACGCGGCGACCGATCGGCCGCGGGGGCGGCTCGGGGTTCCCGCGGCTCCCGGGCCGCTTTGGGCTGCGGCTCCGGCTTGGGTCGCGGCTCCGCTTTGGGGCGCGGCTCCCGAACCTTCGGCTCGGCTCGGGCCCGGGTTTCTTCCTTGGGCTCCTTCCGGGCCGGCTTGGTTGCCCCCGGCACCTCCTCCGCCCCGACCTCACCAACGGCGGCCCGAATCGCCACCAGCGCCTTGCCATCGCCGCGAAGCACTTGCGCCATCCGCCCCTTGGGCTGGGCCACCAGCTGGCGAAGCAGGTCCTTCTCTTCCACCTCGTCCCGCCCGTCTTTCCGGGCCAACTGGAGCGCGGCCTCGACCGCTCGTTCGGCAAACCGACTCATGGCGGGCGGAC
>CADEGB010000580.1 GCA_902826755.1 uncultured Gemmatimonadota bacterium | reverse complement strand
ACGTACCAGCCCCTACCACCGAGGCTCTCATCTCCGCGTGGGGCTCGAGCCCGACGAACTACTTCGCGGGGACCAACAACGGGGCGCTGTGGCGGTTCGACGGGACCGTCTGGAACCAAGAGACGCTCCCGAGCTCGGCGATTGCCCGAGGCTTCTGGTCAGGACCGAGCGGCATCACCATGGTGGCGGGTACGGGGGAGGTCCTTCGGAAGAACGGCACCGTCTGGACCCGGATCCGTCAGGGTGGCGGGATCGAGCGATTCCAGTCGGCGGCGGCGTCTTCGGGACGGGCGTGGGTGGTGGGAGGGGCCGGGGCGGTGATGGTGACGCCTTAGCGGTTGGCCGCGTCCACGGCCCGCCTCATCCGATCCACCCAGTTCGGCACGACGCGAAGGAAGGTGGCCGGTCGGTCGACGGCGCCCTGGAGGTAGATGACGCCGCCGCCGGGCGCCATCCCGAACGAGGGTCCGTTGGTGTTGCGATAGTCAGGTGCCTCGGCCCACAGCCCGCGGTTCCGGGCCGGTGGGTTCGCGGTGGGATCGATGGCGACCCGCTCGATCCGGGTCCGGCCCCCGTCCACCATCGACACGCCGAACTCGAGCGGCGACAGCCACTGCGGGTCATCCAGATTGCCGGATGCCACCTGGAATCGGCGGCCATCGGGCGGGAGCGGCTCGACCCAGGCCTCGGTAAAGGAGGCATCCACGTAACCGAGCCAGCGTCCATCGGCGGAGGGAAACGCAAACCCGTTGTTCGACAGCAGCGTGTCGAGTTTGATCGGACGTTCACCGACATGAAGGACCACCGCCTGCTTCGGATTGTACCGCCACCCGAAGACCCGACCGTCCGCGAGCCACCGGTTCATTTCGAAGCCGCCGGGCAGGTGCAGCAGGAATTCCGGCGAGCCGGAACGATTCGGCGAACCGACGAAGAGTGAGTCGATGTCGCCAAACAGCATTTCGTCGCCGGTGGGACTCCAGACCGGATTCACCAGCACGGGTCGTCGGATCCAGGTGCGGTATCGGCCCGAGGCGAGGTCGTAGATCCGGAGCTCCATCCCATCGATTCCTTGGACTACCGCGGCGAGCTGGCTCCCATCCGGACTGTGAGCAAAGGTCGCGAACGCATCCCTCCCCACGGGCAGCGTGTCGATCCCCCGCTCCGAGAGATGGACCAGGTGCCCCACCCCCCGATTGTCCCGCTGAGCGTACACCAGGGTACCCGAGGCCGAGACGGCATAGCTGCCGTTTCCGGTGAAATCGGCCAGGCCGATGCCGGTCGCCATGCGGACGGCCCGACCGACCCGGCCGGTGGCGAGGTCCACCGGTGCCGCGAGGAGATCGGCGCCGCTGGATAGGTACGTCAGGTATCGCCCATCGACCATTTGGAAGGATGAGCCGAAGACTCGGCTGCTGTCCTCCGCGCGCCACAGGCGCCGCCCGATGCTGCTGTCGCCAATCTCGATCCGGGAGCCCCATCGTTCCACGCCACCGCCGCAGAGCAACCCGTTGCCGCCGGGGATCGCCGACTGGCCTTCACAGTAGGGTATCGGGTCCGTGGCGACGAGCCCCCGCTCCGGATCGAGCCAGCGGGCCTCACCGAGGTCGCTCAGCAGCTGGAGGATCCGATCGTTGGTTGGCCAGAGCAGCTTCCGAATGGAACTGGCGCCGCGCCCAATCGTGGTCGCCGTGCCGCCGCCGACGGGGACGACCTCGACGGTCCAGCCACCTTCAGCGAGCCGGAAGAACGCGATCCGGCCGCCGTCGGGCGAGAGGACTGGCTGGGATCCCCCGTCGGTCCCCGGGATCCGGCGCACGGTGGCATCGAGCAGGGAGCGGTACCAGAGTTCGCTCCGGCCGTTCCTCACCGCCTCGTAGATCACGAAGTCCCCGGCGGGGCCAACGGCGAAGCCGGCATCCTGGGCAACCGTCATCATGCCGGCCGAGTCGGGGAGACCCACGTCGTATTCAGTCGGACCGCCGGCCGCGTTGCCCCGGAAAGTCATCGCGATCCCGATCCCCACGACACCCAGGGCGATCGTTACAAGCGTGCGGACGTCGGTGGCCCAGCGACGCGGGACCGCGCGGGCCGCCCCGGCAACAGGAGCGCCAGTGGTAAACGTCGGGCTGCCCAGCGCGTCCGAGAACGCCCGGGCGGTGTCGAATCGGTCGGCCGGCAGCTTCTCGAGCGCCTTGACCAGAGCCGAGTCGACGTTCGGCGGCACCGACCGACGCAGCTCGGTGGCGGGCCGCACGGGCTCGGCGATGATC
>CADEGB010000579.1 GCA_902826755.1 uncultured Gemmatimonadota bacterium | reverse complement strand
GTCGGGGACCCCCTCGGCCAGAATCCGCTCGACCTGTCGCAACATCCCCCGCTCGAGCGAGTCGACCGTCACCCCCTGATTCGCGATGCCGGCCAGGAACAACGAGCCCGGGCCGCGGCGCGGGCTCGGGATGTTGGCGCCGGCAAAGATGCCCTGCGCCAGCCGTTCGTCCCGGACCACGGCTCGGTTGAGGCGGGAACTCTCTCCCTGACCGAGGATGTTGCCGAGGAGGACCAGGGCAGGGTGGTCCGGGTCGGCGTAGGGTGGCGTCCGGTAGGCCACGAAGACGGCAGGCAGAGCAGCCTTCGGATCCGGCCACGGCCGCCGGATCAGACCGGGCGAAAACGTAGCCGCGCACTCCACGGCGGGCCGCTCGCGCCCCCGCGGGATCGAGCCGAAGTACTCTTCGATCATGGCCCGGGCGGCCGGCGCGTCGAAGTCACCCGCCACCACCAGGGTGGCGTTGTTCGGGGCATAATGAAGGTCGAAGAACGCCTGGACGTCTCCGACCCGCGCCGCGTCGAGGTCTGCCAGCGAGCCGATGATCGAATGGGCGTATGGGAAGCAGGTGGTGCTGTCCTGGAGGGCGAACAGGCCGTCGAAGATGACGCCGGTATACGGAGCGTTGTCGACCCGGAGGCGCCGCTCTTCCTTGACCGCTTCCCGCTGGTTCCGGAAGTTGCTATCCGAGATCGCCAGCGATCGCATCCGGTCGGCTTCGAGCCAGAGGCCAAGGTTGAGGCGGTTGGACGGGAGCATCTGGTAGTAGTTGGTCCGGTCCTCGGCGGTGCTGCCGTTGGTAGAGCCGCCGGCCCGTTCGATCAGGGCAAAGTGCTCGGCCTTCTTTACGTTGGCCGACCCTTGGAACATCATGTGCTCGAACAAATGAGCAAACCCGGTCCGCCCCCGGGCTTCGTTGCGGGATCCGACATCATACCAAACGTCGACCGTCACCACCTGGGTACTGCGGTCAGGTGACAAGATCACCTTGAGGCCGTTGGCCAGGGTGTACGACTCGATCGGGATCTTCGGGAGGACCTGGGCCTGGCCGACCAGTGGCCAGAGACCGAGGGAGGCGACCAATATCCAACGGTACATGGAGAGACTCGTCAGCTCGGATTCGGGAACGGCAATCTAAGCGAGGCCCTGCTCGGGGCGGAGATTCCTGAAAGGTATCCTTCGCAACATCGTCCGGAGGAATGAAGTGATCTCCAGAGCCCTAACTCACTGAGATCATTCAAGATGGCACTGAATTTCACGGGCGACGGATTGGCCGGTGCCTCCCGGTGCGGGCCCCCCCGCCAGGTCCCGAACGGGCGCCGGGCTTAACGAAATGGGGGCATCCCCGTCAAATTGGCAACCAATGACCCTCCCGACGGACGAAGAACTGGTCGCCTCGTATCGGGCGGGGGTGGAGACGGCGGCGGACGAGTTGGTCCGACGGCACGCCGCCTCGCTCGGGCGGTTCCTGTACGGGGCCGGGGCTCCCCCCGCCGACGTGGACGACTTGGTTCAGGAGGCCTTCTTTCGGGCGTTCCGGGCCCTCGATGGTTGGCGGGGCGAGGCGTCCTTCAAGAGCTGGCTCTATCGGATCGGGACCAACCTCAATCGGGACCGGTTCCGGCGCCAGAAGGGCCGTGAGATGGTGTCGATCGAGGACCACGACATTCCGGACCATGCCGACCCCGAGGGCGAGGCCGGCGCGAACGACATGGAGGCCCGGCTCCTCTCGGCCCTGGACCGGCTGCCGAGGCTCCAGCGAGAGGTCTTCCTGCTCCGGGCGCAACAGGGGCTCGAGTATGGTCAGATCTCCGATGCGCTTGGCACCACCCCGGGAGCCGCCCGGGGGTACTACCATCACGCGGTCAAGCGGTTGAAGGAGGCGGTTGGATGACACTCTGCGAACGGCTGTCGGACCGGATGCCCGCCGTGGTGGCCGGGGCGGCCTGGTTGCCAGAGGAAGCCGATCACCTGGCGGCCTGCCCCGACTGTGCCGCCGAGTGGCGGCTGGTGACGGCCGCGGCCAGGGTCGGGGAGCGGCTTCCGGCGCTCGATACCGCCCGGCTGTCCCAGCGGGTTCGGGCTCGTCTGGCCGCGGACGCTCCGGCGGATCCCAAGGTCGCACCGATCCGGGCCGCCAGGCCCGGCCGGTGGCTTGTGGGCTTGGCGGCAGCCGCTGTTCTGGTCCTGGCCGTGCGGACCGTCGTGCGCCCGAACCCGACGTCGGACCCTGGCGCCCCGACCCCGACCGTGCTGTCCGAGCTGGAGGAA
>CADEGB010000578.1 GCA_902826755.1 uncultured Gemmatimonadota bacterium | reverse complement strand
GCGTCACCACCGGCGGCGTGGCCTACTGCTGGGGCGACAACTCCTTCGGGGCCGTCGGCGACGGCACCCAGGCAAATCGGACCAGTCCAAGCAAGGTCCGGTTCCAGCAATAGCTGGTCGCCATAGGGATGAACCGACCGAGGCCGGGGAAACCCGGCCTCGATCGCATCCGCCGACGATGCCCATCGAACCCACCACTCCCCTCGCCCCCGACGACGTCTCGACGCTGCTCGAGGCGCTGTCGTCCCAGCTCGTCGTGGTCGACGGCGAGGGTCAGATCGTGTCGGCCAACAGCGCCTGGCGCAATCGGACTCGGATCGCCGACTACTTCACCGCGTTCCAAATGGTGGCTCGCCCGGAGCTCGAGTTGGTGGCCCAGGTGCGGCGGGGGGTCGAACGGGTGCAGCGGGGTGCCGAGGCCGAATTCGTCGTCGAATTCCCGGTTCGGCTCGACGGGGAAGACCACTGGCTCCTCCTCCGCGCGGCGCCCGTCGGCGCGCCGGAAGCCCGTCGGGTCCTCATCGCGCACGTCGACATCACGGCCCGGAAGCGGGCCGAGCGGCTTTCGTCGCTCCAGCACGAGGTGCTCTCCCTGGTCGTGGCCGACTCCCCGCTTCGGACCACGCTCGAGCGGTTGGCCCAGGCGCTCGAGCAGGAGTGTCCGGGTGGCGTCATTGCCGTCCTGATCCGACCGCCGGAATCGGAGACCGCGATGCTGGGCGCCGGTCCCTCCCTGCCCCTCGGCCTGGCCGATCAATTGGATGGGGTCGGGATCGAGGAGTTGCTTCACTTCGTCGACGGACCGGCCATTGCCGACGTCAATCGGCTGCCACGGATGCCGTGGGTTGCGGCCGCCCAGGCGCACGGGTTCCAAAGCCTGGCCACCATTCCCATCCGGTCGCGGAACGGGTCGGACCTCGGCGTGCTGATGCTCGGATACCGGGCGGCCGGCGCACCTCCGACGGCCACCAAGACGCTGCTCGAGGTCGGGGCCTCCCTGGCGGCCGTGGCCATCGAGCGCAACCGCACGGCGCGCGCTCTCCGAGAGCGGGAGACCCGCTTCAATTCGGTCTTCACGCTCCAACCGGACGCCGTCTTTACGCTGGATCGAACCGGGGCCGTGGTCACCGCCAACCCGGCCGCCGAACACCTCCTGGGCGAAGCGACCGCCGATCTGGTCGGACTCCATTTCACCGGACTCGTCCCCGAGCGCGACCGCGGCACCTTTGCCCGCCATCTCGACAAGGCCCTGACCGGATACCCGCAGCGGTTTTCCCTGGTGCTCCACCCGGCCGGACGACCGCGGATCGACGCCGACACGACGCTGGTGCCCCTGGTCAGCGACGGCGGGGTCGGCGGGGTCTACCTGGTGGCCAAAGACATCACCGAACAGCTCGCGGCGGCGGACCGGTTGGCCCAGAGCAGCAAGCAACTCCGCCAGTCCGCCAAGATGGAGGCGGTCGGCCGGCTGGCGGGGGGCATTGCCCACGACTTCAACAACCTGCTCACGGCCATTCGCGGCTATACCGACCTGCTGCTCGGCAACGGCGAGATCGCCGGGTCCTCGCGGGGCGACCTCGAAGAGATCGCCCGGGCGGTGGGGCGGGCCTCCAGCCTGACCCGGCAGCTGCTGGCGTTCAGTCGGCAGCAGGTGGTCCAGCCGCGGCTGGTGGACCTCAACGCGGTGGTCGACGAGTGCCGAGGCATTCTGGCTCGACTGGTCCGGGCCGACACCGAAGTGACCGTTCAGGCCTGCGCCGACCCGGTCTGGGTCCAGGCCGACCCGGTCCAGATCCACCAAGTGGTCATCAACCTGGCGGTCAACGCGCACGACGCGATGCCTAACGGCGGCCGCCTGACGATCGAAACCGGGCGTCACCGGGCGGGGTTGGAAAAAGACGAAGCGCTGGTGCCGCTCGAGGCCCACGATTACGTGACCCTGACGGTGACCGACACGGGCCGGGGCATGGACGCCGAGATCCAGGCCCACGTCTTCGAGCCATTCTTCACCACCAAGCCCCCGGGTCAGGGCACCGGCCTCGGCCTCTCGACGGTGTACGGCATCGTCGAGCAGAGCGGCGGGCGGATCGGATTCCGCAGCGCGCCGGACCAGGGGACCACCTTCGTCATCTACTTACCGGCCACCGCGGCGCCGGAGGGGCCGGTGGACCGGATCGGGGCGGTGCCGCCGCTCCCGACCGGCACCGAAACCGTCCTGCTGGCGGAGGATGAGGAATCGGTCCGGACGATGGTCCGGAAGATCCTCACGGGAGCCGGTTACAGCGTCCTCGA
>CADEGB010000577.1 GCA_902826755.1 uncultured Gemmatimonadota bacterium | reverse complement strand
GGCCGCCGCCAGGATCCGTTCGATCCCGGCCTCGAGCACGATCCGCTCGGCCCGACCGCGGGCCGCTTCGTCGAGTACGCCGGCCACGAAGTCACGCAACTGGCTGGCCTGCAGCGCCACCCGCTCCGGCTCGGCCCGGTAAACGTGCGCCACCCGGCGAAGCACCGACATGAACCCCGGCCGGCCGCCCACCCCATCGGGCGGAAAGTAGGTGCCGCCGAAGAAGACCTCGCCCCGGGCATTGAGGAACGCGGTCAATGGCCAGCCACCCTGACGGATCAGGGCCTGGACCGCCCGTTGGTAGCGGGCGTCGACATCCGGCCGTTCATCGCGGTCGACCTTGATGGCCACGAAATAGTGATTGATGAACTCCGCCACCCCTGGATCCTCGTACGACTCATGGTCCATCACGTGACACCAGTGGCACCAGACCGCGCCGATGTCGAGAAGGACCGGCTTGCCTTCGGCCGCCGCCCGCTCGAACGGCTCGGCGCCCCAGGGATGCCAGGCGACCGGCTGTTCGGCCGCGCCGCGGAGATAAGCCGATCGGGAAGCGGCCAGAAGGTTGGGCATCGGGGTAAGGTAGCCGGCCCCATCGATGCCGCCGCCAGCTTGGGCCGTCGGCGGGGCCGACCTATCTTTCCATTCCATGGCCGACCTCGACGCCGCCCGTCGCGAAGCGATCCGAATCCTCTGTCACGCCCAGGCCAGCGACCAGCTGTCCGTCGACGCGTTCGAGTCCCGACTCGACCAGGTCAAACACGCCCCGAACCAGGCCACCCTGGCCGCGATTCTGGCCGATCTCGAACCGGCCCCCCTGCCGGTGCCCCTGACGACGGCCTCGATGCCCACCGCGTACGGGCCGCGGACCGACGAAGTCGCCCCGGTGTCCCCAGCCGAGTTTCTCCGATTGGCCAGTGTGTTCGGCTCGACGGCCCGGGGCGGCTCCTGGACGGTCCCGCTCGCCCTCGAGGCCCGAGTCCTCTTCGGGGAAATGACCATCGACCTCCGGGACGCGGTGTTCGGCTCGGACGTCGTGGACATCGAAGTGGACGTGGCGCTGGGTTCGTTCACGCTGATCGTCCCGGCGGGCACGCAGGTCGAGAACGAAGTGATGGAGACGCTCTCCTCCTCGACCCACTCGGTCCGGAACGCCCGCGGCGCCCGGCCGAACGGCCTGCTGGTGCGGCTCCAGGGGAAGGCGCTGCTGGCGTCGGTCGACGTAAAGGAGAAATACCCGACCGGTCAGGGCAAGCCGAAGGGAATGCTCCAGCGACTCCTCGGCGGCGGCGAGTAACCGCCTAACGTTTTCTGGCGGACCCCCTCGGCGCGGCGGCCTTCGGCTTGGCGCCCGGGCGGGGGGCCGCCGGACAGAGCGACGCCAACGGACACTGCTCGCACCGCGGCCGCCGGGCGATGCAGACCTGCCGCCCGTGGGTGATCAACCAGTGCGAGACCTGGGTCCAGTGTTCCCGTGGCACCAGGGCCATCAGATCCCGTTCGATCTTTTCCGCGTCGGTGTGCCGGGTCAGACCAAGGAGCCGGGACAGCCGGGTGACGTGGGTGTCGACCACGATCCCCTCGTCGATCCCGAAGGCGTTTCCCAGCACCACGTTGGCCGTCTTCCGCCCAACCCCGGGGAGAACCCGGAGCGACTCCATGTCGCGGGGCACCTCCCCGCCGTGCCGCTCGGTCACCGCCGCCGCCATTCCGAGCAGGCTCCGGGTTTTGTTCCGAAAGAACCCCGTGGACCGGATCAGCGCCTCGACGTCTTCCGGCCGAGCGGCCGCGAGGTCACGGGCGGTCGGATATTTGAGGAAGAGAGCCGGCGTCACCAGGTTGACCCGGACGTCGGTACACTGCGCCGAGAGGATCGTGGCCACCAACAACTCGTACGGCGTCCGGTGATCGAGGGCGCAATGCGCGTCCGGATAGGTGGCCGCGAGCGTGGCCAGGATCCGACGCGCCCGCTCCCGAGTGGCCGGCGAGGGTCCCGCCATCAGCCGCTCCGCTTCCGCGCAAAATCGAGGAAGCCCCCAACCGGGCGGGCATTGAGTACGTCGGCGGCGGTCAGCCACGCCTTGCGGCCCATCAACACTCCCAGATCGACGTTGTCGAGTCCGGCCCGGGAATGGGCATCGGCGCCGATCGAGATCTGAACTCCGGCCGCCCGAGCCCGCCGGACCAGCCGCCAGTCGAGATCGAGCCGCTGAGGATCGGCGTTGATCTCGATGGCCACCATCCGCTCCGCGGCCTTGGCAAAGAGGCGGTCGAAGTCGAGTTGATAGGGATCGCGCGAG
>CADEGB010000576.1 GCA_902826755.1 uncultured Gemmatimonadota bacterium | reverse complement strand
CCGCCCGTGCCCGCCGCCGGGGGCGTGGACGACTCCGTCAGCGTGATCTCGAACTCTCCACCCCCTCGCTTCTGCGCCAGACCCCGCCGCGCGTAGTCGATCACCAGACTCCGCATGGTCCGCGCCGCATAGCCCAGGAACCGGGACCGATCCGGAAATCGGACCTGATCCCGGCCCGCCAGATTGAGATAGGCTTCGTGGAGCAGGGTCGTGGTGCCGATGGACAGGTCGGTGCCCAACCGCCGCAGCTGGCTGTCGGCCAGCCGGTGGAGTTCGTCATAGAGCGTGACGAAATACTCGTCAGGAGGAGTGTCGGCCACGCATCGACTCGGATTGGGTTGGTGGGGACCCGCCGCGCGGGGTCCGGAAGGGAAGGATAGCCCGCCCCACCGGTGGTGGCCAACAGACGGCCCGGCTTTGAGTGGCCATCCGGGGTCGGAAGGAAGCCCGTGGCGGGTGGTCTCCGGATTTGAGACGGGGGCTATTTGTGTAGTCGACTACACATAAGGCCGGATGGGATCCGGGACATGCCGCCGGTCCGCCGGACGAAGGGGCGTCCGGAAGGCGGCCCGGCTTGACAATGCCCGGGAGGCGCCGGAACGTAGTGGTGCCGAACCGCCCATCCTCACGCCCGAGCCAAGGCACCCAGTTTGATCACTCCTCAGGAACTCCATGCGCGGCTCGACCGCGCGGCCGCCAGCTTTCACGTGCCGGGCGCGGCCATCGCGCTCGTGCGGGGCGATCAAACCCTCGTGGCGGTGACGGGCGTGGTCAACACTCGCACCGGGTCGCCCGTCGTTCCAGAGACCCTCTTTGCCGCCGGGTCGGTCACGAAGGTGTTCACCGCGTCGCTGCTCATGAACCTGGTCGACGCCGGCATGGTGGCCCTCGACGCGCCGGTTCAGACCTATCTCCCCGACTTCACCATGGACGACCCGATCCGGTCCCGACGGGTGACGGTGCGGATGCTGCTCGCGCACACCAGCGGGTTGCCGGGGAACTGGATGCTGGACCTCCCGAAGAGTCCCCACATGATCGCCGACATCGTCGAGCGGCTGGCCGAGGTGCCGTTCAACTCCGAGCCCGGGGAGCGGTGGTCCTATTCCAACGCCGGCATGGCCGTCCTCGGCCGGATCGCGGAGGTCTGCTGCGGGACGACGTTCGACGAAGCGCTGGCGGCACGGATCCTCCGGCCCCTGGGCCTCCACGCCACGGCCGACACCAACGAGATGATCCTCCACTCGATTGCCGTCGGTCACTTGGTCGACCCAGCCACCGGCGCGGCCCAAGTGGTTCCGCGGTTTCAGCTCGACTGGAGCAACAGCCCGGCCGGTGCCACCCTCTGCTGCGACATCGGGGCCATGGTCGGGTTTGCGCGGATGCACCTCTCCGGCGGCATCTCGGCCAACGGGACTCGCGTGCTGTCGCCGGCGTCGGTGGCCGCTATGCAGACCCCGCAGGCGGCCATGCCGTGGGGAATCGGCTATGACCAGATGGGGCTCGGGTGGACGATCCGGACAAGCGGTGGCCCTCTGGTGGTGAGCCACACCGGCGCCAACGCGGGCGCTCACTCCTCCCTGGCACTGGTGCCCGACCAGCACGGCGCCGTGGCAGTCCTCACCAATGGGACCACGGGCGCGGTCCTCCATACCACCCTCGTCGCCGAAATCCTACGGGAATGCTGCGAGGTTGCTCCCATCGTCCCGGTGGCGCGCCCCGCGACACCGGTCGAGGTGGATTTGACGCCCTTCGTCGGCCGGTTCGTCGCCGACGACGGAGACGTGGCGTTCTCCATTGACGCCGGGCGGCTCCGCTTGGTCCCCACCTCGGCGCCTGGGCTGCTGCGGTCCTTCCACCTGATGGGGTTCCCGCCGCCCGGGCCAGACCTCCTGAATCCCGTGTCGACGGACGGGCGGTTCATATCGGATCGGGGCATGCCGGTCCAATTCATCCCCGGCGGCGGCGGTGCACCGACTCATGTCTACGTTGGTCGAATCTACCGACGCGTGAGCGGGTGACGAGGCGACCCTGAAACCCTCGTCGGCCAGAGGGCGTCGTTCTGGGATGACGATGACCTCGGTGTCGGGACGGCTGGCCGGCGCATTGCTGGCCGCCACGGTGACGGACGCGGCGGCTCAAGCCCCGGCGGCTCGGGCATGCCACGCGGCGGCCGCCACTGCGGCCGGGATGGTGATTTGGGGCGGAGCCCGGGCCTGCGGTGTCGGGGTCCTGACCGACAGCGTGGCATGGCGGTGGGACGGTGCCCGATGGGAATCGCTTCCGCCGCCGCCGATCCGGCCCC
>CADEGB010000575.1 GCA_902826755.1 uncultured Gemmatimonadota bacterium | reverse complement strand
GTCACCGGGGGTGCTCGACCTTGGGGTCCCGGTGCTGGGCCTCTGCTACGGGATGTACCTGCTGGCGCAACACGCCGGCGGCGAAGTCCTCCCCGCGGCCCGCCGGGAATACGGGCGGGCCCAGGTGACGGTCCACGGCGGGACCCTGTTTACCGGCTTCGATCAGGGCGAGTCGACGACGGTCTGGATGAGCCATGGCGATCGGGTTGCCGTACTCCCGCCCGGCTATCGCCTGACCGCGTCGAGCGACAACTGTCCGATCGCCGGGATCGAGCACGAAAGCCGGCCGTTGTACGCCGTCCAATTCCATCCTGAGGTGGCGCACACGGCCCGGGGCGGTGAGGTTCTCAACGCGTTCCTGTTCGACGTCTGCGGGTGCGCGCCGGATTGGACCTCGGCCCATTTCATTGAAAGCGAAGTCGCCAAGGTCAGGGCGCAGGTCGGCCCGACGGCGCGGGTCATCTGCGGCCTGTCCGGCGGGGTCGATTCGGCCGTGGCCGCGGCGCTGGTTCACCGGGCGGTGGGCGATCGGCTGACGTGCATCTTCGTCGATCACGGTCTCCTCCGGCTGCACGAACGAGAACAGGTCGAGCACACCTTCCGGCGGCATCTCGGGATCGACCTCCGGGTGGTCGACGCCAGCGACCGGTTCCTCGGTCTCCTCGCCGACGTGGCCGATCCGGAACAGAAGCGGAAGATCATCGGGCGGACCTTCATCGACGTCTTCGAGGACGCGGCCCGCGAGGTCGGCGAAGGCGTCGGATTCCTGGTGCAGGGAACCCTCTACCCCGACGTCATCGAGTCGTTCTCGCCCCGGGGCGGACCCTCGGTCACCATCAAGACCCACCATAACGTCGGTGGGCTACCCGAGCGGCTCCCGTTTGCGCTGATCGAGCCGCTCCGCGAGTTGTTCAAGGACGAGGTCCGTGCGGTGGGCCGGGATCTGGGGCTTCCGGAGGAAATCGTCGGCCGGCATCCGTTTCCTGGACCCGGGCTCGCGATCCGGATTCTCGGTTCGATCACCAAGCCGGCGCTCGACACGCTGCGGAAGGCGGACGCGATCTACCTCGAGGAGATCCGGTCCGCCGGTCTTTACGACCAGATCTGGCAGGCGTTTGCCGTCCTGCTCCCGGTCCGCTCGGTCGGGGTGATGGGCGACGGACGAACCTACGATCAGGTGGTGGCGCTGCGGGCGGTGACGAGTCGAGACGGGATGACGGCGGATTGGTTCCCGTTTCCGCCGGACGTGATGGCGACGATGTCGAACCGGATCGCCAACGAGGTCCGTGGGGTCAACCGGGTGGTGTACGACGTGAGTTCGAAACCGCCGGCCACCATCGAGTGGGAGTAGCGGCGGTCAGCCGCCCTTCTGATCGAGGAGGGTAAGGAACTCGTCGACTGTGGCCAACCGCGCCAGTCGATCGGGCACGGCCGGATCCTTGGCGAGCTGCGCGATCTTGCCGAGGACCGGCAGGTATTGATTGGCCACCTCGGCTGGCGGGGCCACGATCAGGAACACGCTGGTGACGGGCTTCTGGTCGATCGACGCGAACTCGACGCCGGTCCGATGGCGCCCGAACGCCACCCGGAGTCGATTGACCGCCAGGGTGCGACAGTGGGGGACGGCCACCCCTCGCCCGATTCCGGTCGAACCGAGTAGTTCCCGCCGCTGCACCAGCCGGAGAATCACCCCGCGCGCCCGCTCATCGAGCCCGAGGAGACCGACCATCTCCGCGAGGACGTCGTCCTTGGTGACGGCGGCGAGGTCAAGGGAGATCGCCTCGGGGCTGAAAAAGTCGCGGAGGTGCATCGGGCCGGAAGTCTAGGGTTCCACCGAGGAAACCGAAAGGGCGGAGCGGGCGTACGTCCTCTGGACCCCAAACCAGTCGAGGCGCGATGACGATGACGCCGGCGCAGGCGATGGCGATCGTGCGGCTGACGATCGGCGCGACGATGGTGATCCACGGGATTGCCCGGGTGGGGGGCGGTGGGGTTGAGCCGTTCGGCGGTTTCCTCGAGTCGAAGGGCTTTCCCGCCGGCGCGGCCCTGGCGTGGGGCGTGACCCTGATGGAGCTGCTGGGGGCACCACTGCTGATGGCCGGGCGGTTCGTCCGGGTGCTGGCTCTCTATTTTGCCTGCCAGTTGGCCCTCGGGATCGCGCTGGTCCACTTCCAGGAGGGTTGGTTCGTGGTGGGGGCCGGCCGCAATGGGATGGAGTACAGCGCTCTGCTCATCGTGGCCTTCGTGGTGGTCGCGCTGGCCTCGCCGGGGTGGCGCAAGTAGCTTTCAGGCATGCGGTTACCGTAT
>CADEGB010000574.1 GCA_902826755.1 uncultured Gemmatimonadota bacterium | reverse complement strand
GAATGGGCTCGGACCGGCGGACCGGTTGCCGGTGGCGGGCTTTTGCGACACCAAGGTGACGATCACGGGTGTGGCGGTGGGGACCGCGGGGCTGACGTACTTCTGGACCGGGGCCCTGTTCCCGGCGCCGGCGGTGGCGACGATCAACGTCATTCCGTGAGCCGGAATGATCCCGGGCTGGCCGATCAGCCGCATGGTGGGGAGACCCTTTCGAGGCGACCCCCGTGCGAGCCCAGCCTTCGGGACGGAAATACCTGGCCATCCTGGCCGCGGCTCTGGTCGGCTGTTCCGGTGCCAGCACCGGCCCAGGTCCGTCCAGTCCCCCGCCCCCGCCGCCGCCAGCCGGCGGGGTGGTCGAGATCGAACGCACCATCCCGGTGTCCGGCGGGACGCTGACGGTCGCTGATCCGGGACACCCCTATCAGGGCCTGGTCCTCACGGTGGCCAACGGCTCGTTCGCCAACCCCGGCACCTGGCGCCTGGGCGTCGACTCCGCGGCCACGCTGACCGGGCTGCCCCCGGGAGCCCAACTCGCGGGCCCCGCCATTGCCCTCCGAACCGACCAGGCCCGGGCGGCCCGGCTGCTGACCCTCCGGGTCCCGGTGGCGCGAGTGCCCGGCATGACCACCGTCCTGGTGATGCGCGACCCGGCCCGCAACGCCATCGAGGTGCCGATGATCATCGCCTCGGACGATCAGAGCGTTACGGTGGCGGGCACTCACTTCAACCCGTCGCTGCTGCTCGGACCTTCCCCTTCCGCCGTGCTGGGTTCGACGGCGTTAGGCCTCGGCGAGATTTTTCCGGTCCGGCTGCCGGCCGTGCTCGGTACCATCACCGCCGATCTCTTCAGCGGCCTCCGCGATCTCTGGCCGGCGCCCGACGCCGGCTCGTCGGGCTTCCCCGATGGCCATGGCCCCGCGGCGGCCATTCTCTCGATGTTGAGCCAGTTTCAGCCCGCGTCGAGCGCCCTCGGCGCCCTGGTCAAACCCATGGGTGCCCCCGGATTCCTGGCCGACACGGCGGCGTTCGCGACCCTGCTCCGGTCCAGTCGCAAGTTCCAGGAACTGTCCGGTTCGCTCTCCACCACCTTTGCCGAGGTGGCCGCGATCTTCGCTGGTCTCACCCCCGCCGCCCGTGACTCGCTGACGTGGCTCAATCTTCGCGCCGCCATGGTGGTGACTCGGCGGCCGCAGCTCGTCGTCATGCAGCGGGATCTGCTGCCGGGCCTCCCGACGTTTCTTGCCTCGGAGTGGGCGTTGGCGGTCGGCAGCGTGGGCGAGGTCGTTTCGATCCTGCGCTCCACCGCGCCCGCGGCCCCGGCCCCCCTCACCATCGGGGCCGGCGGCTGGACGGGTCCCTTGTTCCGGAATGTGCTCGATGCGCCGAGTCGCCCCGCCGGCGCGATCTTCCCGGCGGGCGGGTCGTTCCTGCTGCCCCTCGAGGATTTCGTCGACATCTACCGCGATCTGGTGGCGTCCCGCGGCGAAAGCGGGGAAGCGAGGGCGGCCCGCAACCGGAGCCTGGCCCTGGAGGCGGTGATGACGGAGCTGCGGGTCCACTGGCAGGAATCCATGGACGCGGCCATGTCCCTCGTCAGCGGCGGTGTGCTCATCGCCCGCGACGACTCGGCGAGCATCCGGCTCGACTGCGCCGTCTGTCCCGGCGGTTCCGCCGACCTGGCGGTGGTCGACACCAACTCCCGCGTCGAGGTCGGCCGAAGCAGTGGCGGTGGGAGGATCCGGATGCGTGGTCTGGGCGGTTTCGGGTTCGCGACCCTGCCGGTCGGGTTGCTGAAGGATTTGACTGGCCAGGGACTCGGACGGATCGCGACGATGACCGCGGGTTCGGCCGAGCGGATGTTGTCCCCGATCCGGCTCTTCGTGACCCGGGTCCCGTTCGTGCTCGATCCCGTTTCCCAGTTGGCGACACCCGACGACACCGTTCGGTACACCATGCGGGTGGCGCCGCAGCCCGGCCAGCAGTGGTCCATCGAATGGGATTGGGGTGACGGGTCCGCGCCAGAGGTCCGCACCGCCGACTCGACGGCCGCTCATCAATACACCGGAACGGGAGCGTTCGTGGTCCAGGCCACCCTTCGAGTAGGGACCGAAGCGCCGTGGCCCGTGGTGGCCCGGGCGCGCGGAATGGTCACCGTCAGCAACACCGTCGTCTGGAGGCTCACGACGCTGACCGGGCCAACGACCGCCGCGTTACCATCCGGGGGTGGGAGGAGTTATCTGCTAAACGCCCTCGAGTTTTTCCGGCGAACCATCGAAGCCGTCCCGACGGACCGTGCCGCGCTCAGCTACCAGCCGGCC
>CADEGB010000573.1 GCA_902826755.1 uncultured Gemmatimonadota bacterium | reverse complement strand
CCGGGTGGTTGCGGCATTATGGGTCGCCCGACACGGTCGTCCGGAGGACCAGTTCCGGTTTGACCTGATCGAAGTCCGCTGGTTTCCGGGCACTTCTCCACAGTTTATCCACACCCAGGACGCTTGGAGGGATGTGGAAAAGTGAAAAAGTGTACCCCTTGTTTCGGATAATCTTCGGCACTAGATTGAATCAAGTGATTTTGTGGTGCATAATCAGCCACTCAAGTATAACACTCAATTTCGAGAAGGGTCGGACCGCAATGTCTCCTGTCGATGAAGCCCGAGTGGATGCCGAACGGAAGAAGGCCCTCAATCTGGCCATTGCCCAGATCGAGAAGCAGCTGGGCAAGGGGTCGATCATGCGGATGGGCACCGACGCGCCGAAAGAGCGGATCGGCGTCATTTCCACTGGGGCAATCAACCTCGACGCGGCGGTTGGGGTGGGCGGGGTTCCCCGGGGCCGGATCACCGAGATTTACGGGCCGGAGTCGTCGGGCAAGACGACCCTCTGCCTTCACCTGGTTGCCAACGTGCAGAAGGCTGGCGGGGTGGCGGCGTACGTGGATGCCGAACACGCCCTCGACGTGGAGTACGCCCGCCGCCTCGGCGTCGACGTCGACGCGTTGCTGGTATCCCAGCCGGACACGGGCGAACAGGCGCTCGAGATTGTCGAGATCCTGGTGCGCTCCGGTGCCGTCGATCTGGTGGTGATCGACTCGGTGGCCGCCCTGGTCCCGAAGGCCGAAATCGAAGGGGAAATGGGCGACAGCCACGTGGGTCTCCAGGCCCGCTTGATGAGCCAGGCCCTCCGCAAGCTGGCCGGCGCGATCAACCGGTCCAACGCCTCGGTCGTTTTCATCAATCAGCTGCGCGAGAAGATCGGGGTGATGTTCGGCAATCCCGAAACCACCACTGGCGGTAAGGCGCTCAAGTTCTACGCGTCGCTCCGGTTGGACATTCGCCGGATCGGTCCGGTCAAGGAGCGGGAGAACATCATCGGCAACCGGGTCCGGGTCAAAGTCGTGAAGAACAAGGTGGCGCCGCCGTTCAAGCAGGCCGAGTTCGATGTCCTCTTCGACGAGGGAATCAGCCACTCCGGGCTCCTGGTGGATCTCGCGTCGGAGGCCAACATCATCCAGAAGTCGGGGGCGTGGTACTCCTACGGCGATCAGCGGATCGGTCAGGGTCGCGAGAACGCCAAGTTGTTCGTCAAGGACAACCCGGCGCTTCTGATCGAAATCGAGCAGAAGGTCAAGGAATGGCTCGGCGTAAAGTCCACGAACGAAGCGGGGCCGGATGAGGGTGACGACGACGAATAAGCCGATCGAGGCCATCGAGCCCGATCGGCGTCGCGAGGGTGCCGTCCGCCTGATGGTGGGCGGACGGGCGGCTCTGGTGGTTCCGGTCGAGGCGGTCCGTCGGGAGGGGCTCGCGGTCGGGGCTGTCCTTACCGCCGAGCAAGTCGACCGGCTCACGGCCGCGGCGGACCAGGACGCGGCCTTCCGGACGGCGGTCAGGTTGCTCGAACGCCGCCCGTTTGCGCGGAAGGATTTGGCCCGCCGTCTGGCGCTCAAGGGACATCCGCCCGGCCTCATCGTCACCGCGCTCGACCGGGCGGAACAGGCCGGATATCTCGACGACGAGCGGTTTGCCCGTCATTTCATCCAGGCCAAGAGTGCCCGGGGCCGAGGGCCGGCTCGACTTCGGCGGGAGTTGTCGATGCAGGGGGTCGCGGCCGGGGTGGTGGAGCGGGTGCTGGAGGAGGAGCTGGCGCCTGGGTGGAGCGCGGAGGCCGTTCAGCGGTTGGCCGAAAAGCGGGCCCGCCAGTTGGCCGGGGTTCCGCGCCCCGACCGGATCCGCCGGCTGGTGGCCTATCTCGGCCGGCGCGGGTTCACTGGTCCGGAGGTCGTGGGGGTCGTCCGCAAGGTGGTTGACGCCGCCTGAGGCCGGCGGGCCGACACGGCCTTCGCGGTACCCAAGTCCGTGCAGACTAACGGTTTCCGGGCCGGCGCCGGTATATTGCCGGGATGCAAGCACGAACCATCCGCCGCCTTTTTCTCGACTACTTCGCGGCTCGGGGGCATCACGAGGTCGCGTCGTCTCCGCTGGTGCCAGCCGACGACCCGACGCTCCTATTCACCAACGCCGGAATGGTCCAATTCAAGCGGACCTTTCTCGGTCAGGAACACCGCGACTATCGCCGAGCCACGACATGTCAGAAGTGCGTCCGGGCCGGTGGAAAGCACAACGATCTCGAACAGGTGGGCCTGACCAAACGGCACCACACCTTCTTCGAGATGCTGGGCAACTTCTCCTTCGGCGACTACTTCA
>CADEGB010000572.1 GCA_902826755.1 uncultured Gemmatimonadota bacterium | reverse complement strand
TTTTGGTGACTGCTTGGGCCTCATACCTCGCGATCAGCGGAAAGACTGACACCGTCGGGGCCGAGGGCGAGGCCCGGGTTCAGGTTGCCGGCTCCCTCGACCCGAACGACTTCGGCGCCATCCTGGTCACTCTGATCCCGATGGCCCTTTGGATGGGTAATCGAAGCGGCCCTCGGCGCGTCTTCTGGTGGTCAGTGGCGTTGCTACTGTTCGTCGGCATCGTCCCGACCGCCTCCCGGGGTTCCCTGCTTGGGGTATGCGCCGTGGCACTGGTCCTCATTCTCCAAGGAACGAGTGGGGGCAAACGGGTCATGCTGGGGGGAATGGTGGGGGGTGGGGCGTTGCTCTTCAGCCTCGTCGTCAGCGATGCCCAATTGGCCCGCTTCGGCTCGATCGGCGAAGATGTCTACAACATGCAGGCTGGCGACGGCCGGATGGCCATCTGGAAGCGCGGAGTCTACTGGATGCTCACCCGGCCGACTGGCTACGGGCTGGGCAACTTCCCGATCTACTTCTCCTGGCTCAACGGACCGGAACGAGCGGCCCACAATTCGTTGGTCCAGATCGGGATGGAACTCGGCGTGCTCGCCCTGTTGCTCTTTCTCGCCGTCCACTACTACGGGATCCGGCAAGCCAAGGCTTACCGGGCCGAAGCGATCGATGCCCATCGCCGGGGAATCGCCGGGGCGGAGGACGAGGGTGCTTTGGCCGGCTACCTTATCGCGACCACCGCTGGGCTGTTCGTGACCGGGTTTTTCCTATCCAACGCCTACAAGGGGCTCACCATGCTGGTGTTCTCCATGCTGGCGGGAATGTGGCTTGGGAAGCGGGCTCTCTCGGCGTCGGCCCCCACGAACCCCGTTGACGGGCCTCCGCGCCGGGGGCAAGCGAGATTCTCCCCGGGTTGGACTAGGTCTCCGCCGCCTCCCCAGGTCTCGCGCCGCCAGGTCCTCGGCCGCCGTTCCGGAGTCGGGTCTCGATCGTCGTCGCCAGGCGGTCGATCAAGACGCTCCAATCGTGGCCTTGGGCTACCAGGCGGCGCGCCTGACGGGCTGCCTCGGTGTTCGCCTCGGGCCGAAGGGCAGCGGCGATCGCGCCTTCCCACTCTGACATCTGGTTCGGCAGGGCTACGACCTCGCCGAAATCGAGGGCCGTTCGGATCCGCGAGGAGACGACCGGCCTCCCGGTGGCGAGATAGTCGTGAAGCTTGAGCGGGTAGATCGAGTTGGTGTAGCTGTCCACCCGGTACGGCATCAGGCAAACGTCGAACTGCTGCACGTAGCCGGGAAGCTCCTGAACCCGCTTCGATCCGACGAAATGGCAATTGGGAAACCGCTTGAGCATGGCCACGCCGGCCATCGGTTCCGGTTGTGCTGAAGTGGGTCCGACGAAAAGGAAGGACCATTCGGGATGTCGCTCTGCCAGTTCGCGGAGGAGTTCCCAATCGAGCTGTCGTTTCAAGTTCCCCATGTAGCCGACGATCGGACGCGGAATCTGACTGATGTCCGCTGGCGCCGCCGCGGGTGAGGCAAAGGCGCCGTAGTCAGCCCCTTGTGGCATGAACGTCGTGGCCGGGTTGATCCCGCCCATGCGCTGCATCAACCCTGGCGAATGGATGAAGACCTGGTCCACTCCCCGGATCAAATCGAGTTCGTCCTTCGGGATCGGCACCTCGACCGTCGAGAACGTGTAGTCGTCGTCGATGTGGTAGCAGCTCAAGTCGTGGGGGATGGCCGTGAGGGCGCGGGCGAACTCCGGCCGCCACAGGTACAGCACGATCCGGCGACAACCGCGCGCCAGAAGGCGTGCCCGGGCCCGACGGATCCGGGCGTCGAAGGAGGCGTCAGCGAGCCAACGGGGCCGATGGAAGCGCGGCAACCATCGCGGCGCCGGGTCCAGGTCAAAATCCGCCGGGAGGGGTGGATTCGCGAGCGAAGGTGACCCGCTCGTCAACGCCTCACGCCATGGCATCCCCCGGTCGACCCACACGATTGGGAAAAACCGGGCCAACCGGCTCATGACGTGGTGCTGGGTCATGAACAAGGGCGTCCAGCGATGATACTGGAGTGAAATGACGCCGATGTCCGGGAAGGCCGGCTGATTCACGGGCGACTTACCGCGCCACGTTGGGTCCGGACCTGTCGGTAGCCAACCGGGGTGAGATGTGGGGTGGTTGCGTTCATGGGAGTGGGCTCAACGTATCTCGCCCGCTTTGGCCGAACAAGGAGACCCAACAGGGTTGGCACGCCCCTGTCGTGAGTGATCGGAATTGCGCCGCAATCAAATCAGATGCAATTTGTGCACCCAGGTTGCGGATAATCGTCATCTAGCTTTGGTTTCATCAA
>CADEGB010000571.1 GCA_902826755.1 uncultured Gemmatimonadota bacterium | reverse complement strand
GGCGAAACGGTACGTAGGAAGAGCAAGGACGGCATGGAGATCGAGGGCGTCCTGTTCTATCCGGTCGGGTACGCTCCGAGCCGCCGATATCCCACGATGGCGTTCATTCACGGCGGACCCTCGGGCGTCTGGACCGAAGCGTTTCCGGGGTCCTGGGGTAACTACGCCCATGTCTGGGCCGGCCAGGGCTGGGTCAGCTTCTTCCCGAACGTCCGCGGATCGTCCGGCTATGGCGAGGCCTTCCTCAAGGCCAACGTGCGTGATTGGGGCGGCGGCGACTATCAGGATATCCAGACCGGACTCGACGACCTGGTCCGTCGGGGTGTGGCTGACTCGACTCGCCTCGGTCAGGCCGGGTGGAGCTACGGCGGCTACATGACCGCGTGGACGCTGACGCAGACCAACCGCTTCAAGGGGGTCATGGTCGGCGCCGGGCTCACCAACATGTACTCGATGTACTCGACCAACGACCTTCAGACGACGCTCGAGAACTACTTCGGTGCGGAGCCCTGGGATGACGAGCAGGCCTATCGCCGCGCGTCGGCGATGGTCTACATCAAACAGGCTCGGACCCCGACGCTAATCCTCCACGGTCAGCAGGACACCCGGGTCCCGATCGGCCAGGCGCAGGAGCTCTACATGGGGCTCAAGAAGAACGACATTCCGGTGACGCTCGTGTTCTATCCGCGGGAGGGCCACGGCCTCGGCGAGCCCCGCCATCAGCTCGACAAGATGAAGCGGGAGTACGCGTTCTTCGCCAAGACGGTGCTCGGGATCGACGTCCAGGACAAACCGGACCTGATCCCGTGAGCGACCGATCGATCATCGAATCCATGAAAGGCACGACGATGCGAGGACTTGGGCTGCGGGTGAGGGGACTGATGATCGGCCTGACCGTTGCCGCCACGACCGGGCTGGCGGCCCAGGGTGGTCTGACCGCCGATCAGGCCGGCGCGATGCGCCAGGTCGGCGCGGTCCGGATCTCGCCGAATGGGCAGTGGGTCGCTTACGTGGTGACGGTCCCGAACCTCAAGGAGAGCTCGACCAACGCCGACATCTGGTTGGTGCCGGCGGCCGGCGGGGAGTCGATTCGGCTCACCAACTCCAAAGGCATGGACGACCAGCCGGCGTGGTCGCCTGACGGGCGGTGGATCGCGTTCCTCTCGACGCGTGACGGCAAGCCCCAGCTCTACCGGATCTCCGCCGTCGGCGGCGAGGCCGAGAAGGTGAGTGATTCGAAAACCGGGATCCAGTCGTTTGCCTGGGCGCCGGACGGCAAACGGATCGCGTTCGTCGCCCCGCGCGATCCGACCCCCGATGAAGAGCGCAAGCAGAAAGAGAAGGACGATCCCATCGTCGTGGACCAGGGGTTCATTCCCGCCCGGCTCAACGTCCTCGATCTCGCCACCCGGAAGGCCACCGAGGTGGTCAAGGGCGACTACCAGATCATTGACCTCGACTGGGCGCCGGATGGACAGCAGATCGCCTACACCGCGATGCCGACCCCGCGGGCCGATGACAGCCGTCATACCGACGTGATGGTGGTCGACCTCGGATCCGGGACGGCCCGAAAGCTCTACGAGAGTTCCGGACCGGACGGCGATCCGGCCTGGTCGCCGGACGGGAAGTGGATCGCGGTGACCACCAATCCGGCCAAGGCCTCGTCGCTCACCCAGTCCAAGCTCGCGGTGGTGCCCGCCGCTGGCGGAACGCCAAAGGTGGTGGCGACCAACTTCCTGTATCAACCCGGTCCGGCCCGCTGGTCTCGCGATGGCACCACCCTCTACTTCTGGACGGCGGTTCGAACCCGGACGGAGCTGTTTGCGGTTCCGGCCACCGGCGGGACGCCGAAGCAGGTTTCCAATCTGGCCGGGTCGCTTGGCTTCTTCGGGGGGGGCACCCCGTCGTTGTCGGATGACGGGCGGTCGATTGCGTTCGCCCGCTCCACCATCGATCAGCCCGACGAGATCTACGTGGCTCAGGTGGCGACGCCGTGGCGGCAGACGGCGCTGACCAAGCTTCACCCGGAGCTGGCCGGTGTTCCGATGGGTCGCGGCGAAGCGGTTCGGTGGAAGAGCAAGGACGGGATGGAGGTCGAGGGGATCGTCGTCTACCCCGTCGGCTACCAGGCCGGCAAGCGGTATCCCACCGTCGCCATCATCCACGGCGGGCCCTCGGGCGTCTGGAACGAGGCGTTCCCGGCCAACTGGTACAACCCGGCGCAGGTGTACGCGGGGCAGGGGTGGGTGGCCCTTCTTCCCAACCCGCGAGGCTCGACTGGCTACGGCGAGAAGTTCCTCGCGGCCAACTACCGCGACTGGGGCGGTGGCGACTACCAGGACATCCAGAC
>CADEGB010000570.1 GCA_902826755.1 uncultured Gemmatimonadota bacterium | reverse complement strand
TCTGGAACCGAACCGCGGCCCGGGCCACGGAATTCGCCCGCGCCATCCCCTGCCGGGTGGCCGCATCGCCGGCCGAGGCCGTTCGCGACGCGGATGTCGTGATGACCTGCCTCTCCACTTCCCTCGATGTCGAGGCACTGCTCGACGGGCCCGACGGGATCCTCGCGGGCGTGCGATCCGGGGCCCTGGTGCTCGACTGCACCTCCGGCGATCCGGCTGGCTCCAATCGAGTAGCCGCCCGCCTGGCCGAGCGGGGCGTGGCCTTCGCCGACTGTCCAGTGAGCGGCGGGACCAACGGGGCGGAGGCGGGGACCCTCACCGTCATGGTCGGCGGCGACCCGGCGGTGTTTGCCCGGGCGCGGCCCTACCTCGAGTCGTTCGGCAAGCTGATCGTGCACCTCGGTGCCATCGGCGCCGGCGACACGATCAAGGCCGTCAACCAGGTGCTTCTTGCCGCGAACATCCTGAGTCTCGGCGAGGCCCTCACGGCCATGGTCAAGGCGGGCGTACCGGCGCGGGCGGGGCTCGAGGTGCTCAACGCCTCGAGCGGCCGTTCGTTCGTTAGCGAGACGTTGGTCCCCGCCCGGGTGCTCTCCGGCGCCTGGCCCAACACCTTCAAGCTGGCCTTGATGGACAAGGACGTCGGGATTGCCCTGGACCTGATCGGGCAACTCGGCCTCGAGGCGCCGTTGCTCGAGGTCGTGCGGGCGCGGACCGGGGCCGCCCGTGCGGCCCTCGGGGAATCCGCCGACTATCTCGAACCGATCAAGTTGAACGAACGCGCCGCGGGCGTCGAGGTACGCGGATGAGCGACTGGCTCAGCACTCGCCGCCACCGGGTTGCGGTCCACCTGACCGACCGCCGCCTCCTGACCGGAGACATCCACCTCCAGCCGGTCGCCCGCCATCATTCGGGGCCCGAGACGGCCACCGACCTGCTCAATCGGGAGGAGATGTTCTTTGCCCTGATGCTCGAGGGCGAGCAGCCCATGTTCGTTGCCAAGGGACAGGTGCTGTACGTCGAGTTGCCCTCGGAGTCGGCGTTCGACGATCCCGATCGCGCCTCCGCCGCTCGGCGGATCGACCTCGAGATCGAGCTGGCCGACGGCAGCGCGTTCGAGGGGATCGTGCAGCGAGCCCGCTGGTGGACATCCAACGTGGCTCGGCTTGATCGTTTTCTCGGGGTCATGAAGGCGCAGGCGGGCGAGTCAGTCAAACTCACCCCCGGGCAGCCCATCTCGTTGCGGAAGAACGGCCAGGTTAAGCCGCTCACCAAGGAAGCGCTGTCCGAGCAACAGGTCGTCGGCTTGCTGCGGGAGATCACCCCGCCGCCGCTGCTCGATCGCCTCGGGGCCCACGTCGAGTTCGCATTCACCTACGACGGCCCTGAAGGCGCGGTCGAAGTGCAGGTGGTCCCCGCCAATGGGTCGGTTGGGGCGGCCCTCCGCTCGCTGTTCCCGCCGGTCCCGGCCCGAGCCCGGGAAGTCCGGGAGCCGGTCCTCGACTTGACGCAGCCCCGGGAGCGGATCGAACGGTTCTTCCGGATCGTGGCGGATCAGGGCGCCAGCGACCTCCATCTTCGGACCGGGCGACCCCCGATCGTCCGGGAGTCGGGCGATCTCGTCACCCTCGACGAACCCGACCTGACGGCAGAAGAGGTCGAGTTGATGCTCCGCTCGGTCATGACCCCCGCCGATTTCGCCACTTGGCGGGCCGATGGAGACATCGACTTCGCGTACGAGATCGAAGGGGTCGGGCGGTTCCGCGGCAACGGCGCCCGCGATCGGGCTGGCCCAATGGGCGTGTTCCGGCTCATTCCCAACGCGATCCGGACCGTCGAGGATCTTGGCCTCAGCAAGGAAGTCCAGGCCCTCTGTCAGCTGACCAAGGGACTGGTGCTGGTCACCGGGCCGACCGGCTCCGGCAAATCCACGACGCTGGCCGCGCTGGTCGACCTCGTCAACGGAACCCGGACGGATCACGTCCTGACCATCGAAGACCCGATCGAGTTCGTCCATCAAAGCCGCCAGTGCGTCATCACCCAGCGCCAGGTGGGCATCCACACCAAGTCGTTCAAATCGGCGCTTCGGGCGGCCCTCCGTGAGGACCCCGACGTGATTCTGGTCGGCGAGCTTCGCGACCTGGAGACGATCGCCATCGCGCTGGAGACCGCCGAGACCGGTCATCTGGTGTTCGGCACCCTCCACACCACGACGGCCGCGTCGACCGTGGATCGGATCATCGATCAGTTTCCGACGGATCGGCAGTCGCAGATCCGGGTCATGTTGGCGGAATCGCTGCGCGGCGTGGTGGCGCAGACCCTCTGCCGGCGGGTCGGCGGGGGGCGGGTGGCCGCCT
>CADEGB010000569.1 GCA_902826755.1 uncultured Gemmatimonadota bacterium | reverse complement strand
GGTGTCGCGGGCGGATCTGGCGGCACGTCGGGCACGGGAGCCGTCCGCGTCGGCGCGGGGGCGGAGGCAGACCGGATCGACATACGGGTCGTCGTTTATGATGTCCTTGCCGTAGCCCTGCCCGATGGCGGCGCCGAGGGGGCTGGGCCGCCCGCGAAACCGGGTTCGGCCCCGGTGGTCGGTGATCTCGATGATCAGGGACGGGCCCATTGGATCTGCTCGAGGTATTTGCGGGCCAGGCGTTCGGCGTTCTCGAAGCTGACGCCGGACAGCGTCAAGCGGGTCACCACGCCGGCATCGCGGGCGCCGAGGACCGCGGCCTTGAGGTCGGCGTCGTAGAGGCCGTCGTAGTTGGTGTAGCGGCGGAGACAGAATCGGGTCCGAATCACCATCCGGCCGCGGCGGACGTTGCCGTCGCGACATTGGTAGTCGGTCACGTCGGATCCCACTTCGAGGTCGAACGCCGCGGACCCGGCGCGGAAGTTGGTCGAATACAGGGCGTAGAACCGGAGCGGACTGAGACCCCGGCTCGAGAGGACCCGGTGGGACATCGAGACGATGCCCGACGACTGCGACCCCGACAGGTAGATGTAGTCATCGGTGGAGCATTGATGGTCGACCGACTCGAAGAGCGCGTCGGGGTCGCGGTCGGCATCGGCCCAGCAGCGGAAAAAGGGCGCGGGCTGGGTCGGCAGGCGGAACGGGCCGATCACGATCGAGGAGTCGCTGCCCTGGAACAGCGTGGCAAGGTAGGTCTCCTGATTGGCGAGGATCTGGCGCCCGATGTCGGCGTTGAAGTCCGGGGTCCCGGCGCTGTCGGCGCGGCGGGCTCGGTCGATCAGGGGAAGCGCCGCTTCGATCGGCACCAGGAAACTGAGCGAGTTGCCGGCGGTCGCGACATTGACGCCGACGACGGTGCCCCCGGCGGTGAGGGCGGGCCCGCCACTCATGCCGGAGTTCAGGGGACCGGTGTAATGGATCTTGGGGTAGAGCGTGTGCTCCAGTTGCCCGTTGAACACGCCCTCGACGATGCTCAAGCCGAGATCCTCGGGGTGACCGAGCGAGTAGAGCCGGGTGCCTTGGGCAATGGTCGGGCGGCCAATGGGGAAATGACGGGTGGTCGGACGATCGGTGGCCACCACCGCGAGATCACGCACCACGTCGACCGCCAGAATCCGGCCGGGGGCGGACCGGCCGCCGGTGTCGATCCATTCGATCCGGTACCGGTCGTCGTCGACCGCTTCGGCCACGACGTGATAGTTGGTGAGGAGGTAGCCGTCGGCGGACACGAGGAAGGCGGAGCCGAGGGAGGCTTTGGCCCCGGAGCCGCCTTCGACGACCTGGATCTTGGCCGTCAGGTCGGCGTACCGACGGAAAACCGCGGCGGAGACGTCGTCGGCGTTGGTCCGTTGCCCGGATGCCGCGCCGCCCGCGGCGAGAAGCAGGCCGGTCAGCACCAGGCCGGCCCGGCGGAGGATCACCGGCGACCCCGTTTGGTCCAGAGCAGAATGACGCCGCAGTTCTGGTTCATGGCTCGATACTCGACCGGCGCGGTGCCCGGTCCTGGGTAGACCTCGATGCCGTCGAGCTCTTCCGGCATGACCGGGAGGGTAACCCCCGCCTCCGGATCGACGCCGATCCGGATCCCGTCGAGATACATCGTCGGCTCGCAGACGGCCGAAAACCCGGAGCCGCCCCGATACGAGAGGATCCGGTAGTCGGTGGCGCTTGCCGGTTCGACCCGGATGCCCGGCACCGTGCGGAACAGATCCTCGACCCGGACCGCGCCGCGGCGGTCGATTTCGGCGCCGGTGATGAAGTACCCGCCGATGGCCCGCCGCCGACGTTCATCGAACCCGCCGCGACCGGCGCTCGCGGTGACCGAGATTTCGGGCAGCTCCACGGGCAGCTTGGCGAGGGAGATCTCGAGCGGCGCGGACCGATCGGCGACCAGTTCCACGGGTCGGCGTTCCCGGGCAAACCCGATGGCCCGGGCCTCGACGGTGTGCGACCCCTCCGCCAGGCCGTCGAGCTCGAAGGTCCCGTCGGCGCGGGTTCGGGTCATCTTGGTCGACCCGAGGATGAGGACCTGCGCGTCGGACAGCGGGGCAGACCCCGAGGTGATCCGCCCCGTCATCCGGGCTCGAGCGGTGCCGGGGGTGGTGGCGAGGCTGACGTGGCGCACCTCGAAGACCCGGTCCCGCATCCGCAGTTCGAGCGGGGGGCCCTCGACGCCGGCGGCAATGGCTCGGAGCAGCACCGGCACGTCGGTCGGGACGCCGCACAGCTGGTAACGGCCACTCGAATCCGTGGCGGCGCGCACCACCCGGGGGCGGGAGGCAAAGCCGGATTCCCTGGTCA
>CADEGB010000568.1 GCA_902826755.1 uncultured Gemmatimonadota bacterium | reverse complement strand
CTCGGCGAGCCACTTCCGCGCCACCGTCAAGCGCCTGGTTCGGATGGAACCTGGCGGGTTGGTGCAGGCCAGTTCGGCCGACCTGGTGCGGCGGTTTCTGTCGACCGGCGCCCGGAGCCGGGTCGAGGCCGGTCGGTAGGGTCCGGGGGGCGTTGCTTGCCACCGATTCGGGATTGTGATATTTTTCACAAGCTGTACCACAACCTCTGATCATTCAACGATCTGATACGACAACATGGCGACCGAATCCACGCTTCGTCCTGGCGAAATTAAGGACATCTTGCTGAAGGAGATCGCGGCGGCCGACCTGGGCGCCGTCGATACCGCCGAGGTCGGCACCACGCTCGAGGTGCGGGACGGCGTGGCGCGCGTCTACGGCCTCAGGTCGGCGGTTTCCGGCGAGATGCTCGAATTCACCTCGGCCGAAACGGGCGAGACGGTGACGGGTCTGGTGCTCAACCTCGAGCAGGACAACGTCGGCGCCGTCATCCTGGGCGATTACCTCAAGCTCAAGGAAGGCGACGAGGTCCGTTGCACCGGGCGGCTGCTCCAGGTTCCGTCGGGTCCGGGCATGCTGGGGCGAGTGGTCGACGCGCTCGGGCAGCCGGTCGACGGGCGGGGCGCCATCAAGTCGGCCTCGGCTCGCGCGGTCGAGATGATCGCGCCTGGTATCATCGTCCGGCAGCCGGTCAAGGAGCCGCTCCAGACGGGCATCAAGGCCATCGACTCGATGATCCCGATCGGCCGCGGCCAGCGGGAGCTGATCATCGGCGACCGGGGCACCGGCAAGACGGCCATCGCGGTCGACACGATCATCAATCAGAAGGGCCAGGGCGTGGTCTGCGTCTACGTCGCGATCGGCCAGAAGCGGTCGACGGTGGCGACGGTGGTGGAGCGGCTCAAGGAAGCGGGTGCGCTCGACTACACGGTGGTGGTGGTGGCGTCGGCCTCCGATCCGGCCCCGCTCCAGTACATCGCGCCGTACTCGGGCTGCGCCATCGCGGAGTACTTCATGTACGAGGAGGGGAAGCCGACCCTCTGCGTCTACGACGACTTGTCGAAGCAGGCGGCCGCCTACCGCCAGCTGTCGCTGATCCTCCGGCGCCCGCCGGGCCGCGAAGCCTATCCGGGCGACGTCTTCTATCTCCACAGCCGGCTCCTCGAGCGCGCGGCGAAGATCTCCGAAGATCCGAACGTCGTGAAGCTCGACAGCCGGATCAAGAAGCCGGGTGGGTCGCTGACGGCGCTGCCGATCATCGAAACCCAGGCTGGCGACGTGTCGGCCTACATCCCGACCAACGTGATCTCGATCACCGACGGGCAGATCTTCCTCACCACCGATCTCTTCCTGTCCAACGTCCGGCCGGCGGTCGACGCGGGCATCTCGGTGAGCCGGGTCGGCGGCAACGCGCAGATCAAGGCGATGAAGCAGGTGGCCGGGCCGCTCCGGCTGGCGCTCGCGCAGTTCCGCGAACTCGAAGCCTTCGCCCAGTTCGGATCGGAACTCGACGCCGCCACGCAGCGTCAGCTGGCGCGAGGCGCCCGACTGGTCGAGGTCTTCAAGCAGCCCCAGTACCAGCCGCTCCCGGTCGAGAAGCAGGTCGCCATCATTTACGCCGCTACCAACGGCCATCTCGACGACGTCGAGGTCCGGCACGTCCGGCAGTGGGAGCGGGATTTCCTGTCCTTCGTGGAAGCCCAGCACGGGGCGATCTACGAAGGGATCCGGACCAAGAAGACCCTGGACGACGACCTCAAGGCCAAGCTCGAAGGTGCGATCAAGGCCTTCAAGCCGATCTTCAAGGCTGAGTAAGGCGCGATGGCCAATCTCAGTCGTCAGCTTCGGGGCCGCATTCGTTCGGTCCAGAACACGCGCCGGATCACCCGGACGCAGGAGCTGGTCGCCACCTCCAAGCTGAAGCGGGCCCAGGATCGGGTCGTTGCGGCTCGGCCGTACGCCCAGGCCCTCCGCGAGACGATCGCGGATCTGGTCACGGCCGAGCTGATGGAGCGGTTTCCGCTCCTTCGGCGGCCGGCTCCGCCCTCAAAGGGCGGACCGACCCGCGCCGCGATCATCCTGGTCACCTCCAACCGCGGTCTCTGCGGCGCCTTCAACGCCAACCTGATCCGGGAAGCGCGGAAGCGGGCCGAGGAACTCGAGGCCGAGGGGTACGCGGTCGAATTTCACTGCGCCGGCAAGAAGGGTGCGGGGTACCTCAAGTACATCGGCAAGAAGCTGATGGCCGACCGTCAGGACATCGGCGACCGGCCCACGGCGGAGCATGCCGCGAGTCTGGTCGACCAGTTGATGGCTGACTACGCGGCGGGCCTGGTGGCCAGCGTGGATCTGGTGCATGCCAAA
>CADEGB010000567.1 GCA_902826755.1 uncultured Gemmatimonadota bacterium | reverse complement strand
CGATCCGGTACTCGAGATCGGTGGAGATAACGGCATCGGACACGCTGTCGACCAATGAGGCCTGATGACGAAGTTGCTCGGCGGCGCGGACCTGCTCGGTGACGTCGACCAGGGTTCCCACCGTCCGGAGCGGCTGGCCGTCGAAATCGTAGATCGTTTCGCCCCGGGAGTGGACGTAGCGGGTCTCCTTGCCGAGGTGGAGCCGGTGGACCAGGTCGTAGGGAGTCCGGTCGCGGACCGACGCGGCGAACGTGGCTTCGACCCGGGCGCGATCGTCGGGGTGGACGACATCAAGAAACGACCAGACGGATTGCCGGAATGACTCGGGGGTGCCGCCGAAGATCCGATACATCTCCTCCGACCAGTGGTGCCGGCGGCCGACCAGATCGATTTCCCAACTGCCGAGCCGGGCGATCCGTTGCGCCTCGAGCAGCCGGGCCTGACTCGACCGAAGGGCCTGCTCGGCCTCCCGTTCCGCGGTCTGGTCGCGGAACACCAGCACGGTGCCGATGATGGTGCCGGCGTCGTCGCGGATCGGGGCTCCGCTGTCGGCGATCGGTCGTTCGGTCCCGTCCCGGGCCACCAGCAGGGTGTGGTTGGCGAGCCCCACGACGGCGCCGTCGCGGAGGACCCGAGTCACCGGACTCTCGACCGGGAGGCGGGTGGATTCACTGATGATTCGGAACACCTCGGGGCAGGGGCGTCCCCGGGCCTCGGCCTCGCTCCAGCCGGTCAGCCGCTCGGCCGGTGGATTCATCTCGCGCACCAAGCCCCGCGCATCGGTGGTGATGACCGCGTCGCCGATGCTGTAGAGCGTGGTTCGGAACCAGACCTGCGGATCGGTCGAGGCTGGACCAGTCCAGTCGTTCACTGCCGACATCCGATCGCGGGAGACTCGAATCCAATCTACTCCGCCGCGCGGCCCCGGGATGCAGGGCCGTACGGCCCGACCCGAACGAGCCCCCCTCCGGTCGAGGGCGGCCGACCTCTCAGCCCGGGAGGCGCCGGGAAACTCGGGTTCGGCGGGCGGCGGCGGGCCGCTTCGGGAGCGTCCGCCGATGGGCTTGGACCGCGGCGGCGTGGGCGGCCAGGAGAAACCGGTCGAGGACCTCCGGCTCGACGCCTTCGAGCCGGAGCTCCACCCAGCCGTTACGTCCCATCGCACCGACGGACACGAACGGCCGGGCGATCCGCAACTTGAGCGCGGCGATCAGATCGGCGGGCGGCAGGTGGGTTACGAGGACGGCGCCGGTCAACGCGGCGAACCGGGCTCCACCGACGAAGAAGGTCCGGTTCCCGAACTCGGTTCGGGCGGTGACCTGGGGCAGTTCGGCCAGGCGCGATTCGACCCACGGCAGCGTTTCGACGGCGTTCATCGGCGCGATTTCGATGAGGACGCCGATGTTATCGCCGAATCGCCGATCCCGCGAGGGTCGGCGGTCTGTTACATTGTATACAATCATTCACATTCTCGGCTGGAGCTCGTTTCCGACCATGGACCGCCCACTCCGATCCATCCTCACGGTCAGTGCCCTGCTGCTGACCGTTGCCTTTCCGGCGGCCGCCCAGATGGGCCCGAACGGCGCGCCGAGGGTGGCGCGAACCGCCCGGGTCGCCAGCCCGCCGACCATCGATGGGCGGCTCGATGACGCGGCCTGGCGCGACGCCCCGGCCCTCGCCGACTTCACCCAGCAGCACCCCGACGAGGGGTCGGCCGCCTCGGAGCGGACCGAGGTCCGGATCGTCACCGATGGCGAGGCCATCTACATCGGGGCATGGCTCTTCGACCGCGACCCCGGGGCGATCGTGCGGGGCGAACGGCTTCGCGACGTGACCCTGACCAACAGCGACTACTTCGCGGTCATCTTCGACACCTTCCGCGACCGGCAGAACGGCTTCGTCTTCGCCACCACGCCGGCGGGGGTCGAATATGACGGCCAGGTCGTGAAGGAGGGCGAAGGCGGTGGGACGCTCCAACAGGGGCAGACCCGCGCCCAGGCCGGTTCGCAGGGCGGCTTCAACCTGAACTGGGACGCGAGTTGGACCGTGGCGACCTCGGCCGACAGCCTCGGGTGGTATGCCGAATTCCGGATTCCGTTCTCGACGCTGCGGTACGGTGGGGCCAAGGAGCAGAGCTGGGGGATCAACCTGGCGCGGAGTATCCGACGTCGGAACGAGGAGTCCTTCTGGGCCCCGATGCCGCGGCAGTTCAATCTCTATCGGCTCTCGCGGGCCGGCACCCTCGAGGGTCTCCAGGTCCCGAGCCAGCGCGTGGCGACGGCAACGCCCTACATCCTGAGTTCGGCGTCCCGCAACTACCTCACCGCCGCCGACGCGCGGTATCCAACCGAGTTCGGCCTCGAC
>CADEGB010000566.1 GCA_902826755.1 uncultured Gemmatimonadota bacterium | reverse complement strand
CCGAGGACGCCCGGATTGGGACCGGCATCGGCGCCGCCGTACGTGGCGTGCATCCCGGCCGTGAGCCGCCAGGGGCCATCCTCCACCTGACAGGTCAGCCCCGATTCGAGCCGGACCTTGGTCACCGCCGTCCCCTGCCCCACCGCCGGCCGCAGGCTGACCGCCCGGACGTTCCGCTCGAGCGCGGTCGAGATTTCCACGTGGTCGTTCATCGTGCCTCCTGATCTCGAGATGCGTACGACGTCCGGGGTACCCGACACGAGTCGGTTGGAACCCACGCGGGGACCGTTCGGCCCGTCAGGAAAAACGCGATGAATCGACCGCTACCCGGCCACGTCGTCCCCCTGACCCCACCGACCCAGGCCGCACGGCGCCCCGAATTCCAACGTTCTGGTCCCGCGCCCCATCTCAGGGTCGCCTTCGACCCGGAACACCTGCATAACGCTCCGCCGCCTGATTCTGATCGTCGCCACCGGGTTCGCCGCCGGTGGAGCTGCCACCTCGGCGCCGGCCCAGTCGCCAGCCGCCGTCGCCGAGTTGATGGCCGAGGCGCGGGCCTCGCACTCCGACGCGCTCTATCTGTGGCGCGATGGCGCGGTCCTGGTCGACACGACGTTTTCCGCCGATCCCACCCCAATCGAGTTGATGTCGGCCTTCAAGTCGGTCGTGGCGCTCGGGATCGGCCGCCTGTTGGAGCAAGGCAAGCTGGCGTCGCTCGACACGCCAGTCCACACGCTGTATCCCGAATGGAACCAGGGCCGGAAGAAGGCCATCACCATTCGCCATCTCCTCAACCACACCTCGGGCCTGCAGAACGTGGGCAACGCCGGCGTCGAGATCTATCCGGCCCCGAACGCGATCCAATTGGCGCTCGCCGCCGAGCTGACGGCCGACCCCGGCGCCGAGTTCAGCTACAACAACAAGGCGGTCAATCTGCTGGCGGGAATCATCGAACGGGCCAGCCACCTGCGAATGGACCTCTTCTTCCAGGATCAGTTCTTCGGCCCTCTCGGCATCGAGGAGTACCAGTGGTACTTCGATCGGAGCGGATCGCCCCACGCGATGGCGGGCCTCCGCCTGAAGGCGGCCGATCTGGCCAAGTTCGGGATCTTGGTCCTCGATCGGGGTATGTGGAAGGGCCAACGACTGATCGGCGAGAATTTCCTGGCGGAAATGACCCGGGCCAGCCAGCCGTATTATCCGCTGGTCGGCCTGCTCTGGTGGATCGAGCCCGACACCCAGCAGGTGACCCTCAAGACCGAGGCGATTCGGGCCCGGCCCCGAGGGTCCGTGTTCCACCGACTGGCCCCCCTGGCGGGCAAGAACTTCCCGACCCGGCCCGCCGCCCGGGCCGCCGCGTCGGCGATCGGGGCCCAATCCGACGACTCGGCGTTCGTGCGCGAGGCCGGCCCGCGCTGGGTCGACTCGGTTTTTTCGTGGCACGTGGGTGCTCCGGCGGCGTTCCACGCCAACGGGTACCTTGGCCAGTACCTCGTGGTCGTTCCAGAAGCGCGACTGGTGGCGGTCAGGCAGATCCGAAACGGCGATCGCTACGATCCGAAGACCGACGGATTCGAGGATTTTCCGGCGCGGATCGCCCGAATGGCCCGCGCCGGGCGGATCAAATGAACCGGGTGATCCGATCCACCGAGTGGCGGTGATGCGGATAGCCGGGCTCGTCGCCACGGCCGATGGCCACGATGGCCGGCAGGGTTACGTGCGGAGGGAGCTCGAGAATGGCCTTGAACTGTTCCGGATCGAATCCGAGCATCGGGGACGTCCGGTAGCCCATGGCCTCGGCCGCGAGGAGCAGGTAGCCGAGCGCGATGTAGCTGATCCCGTGCGCAAAGCGCTGCCGCACCGCCACCGATTTTTCTCCCCAAGCCCGCTCGATGGCCGCCAGTGCCCGCTCTCGGGCGGCGCCCTGGATGCCGGGATGCACGGTTTCCTCCCGATGGGCCAGGACGTCCTCCATGTCGGCATAGAGCACGATCAGGCAGTGAGTCGAGATGACCTGCCGCTGGTTTTCCGCGGCGGGCTCGAGCCGCTTCTTGAGTGCGGGATCCCGCACCACCACGAACCGCCAGGGCTGGAAGTTGTTGGGTGACGGGGCCAGGCGAACCTGGTCGAGGATCGCGCGGATGTCCTCCTCGGGAACCGGCTCCTGGAGGTACTTCCGGATGGCGCGCCGCGACTCGGCCGCCTCTTTCACGGTCATGACACTAGGACTCGGCATCGCTCGCCCTCGAATCGGTGTGGATCAACGCCTGCGGGTGGCGAACGGTTCCAGGGGCTACGGCACCACCTCGACGGTCACTTCGTCGCTGAACGTCCCGGCCACGGCCCGAATCCGGTGCACGCCCGCCTCGAG
>CADEGB010000565.1 GCA_902826755.1 uncultured Gemmatimonadota bacterium | reverse complement strand
TTGGCCATGACCATTGGCGCCGAGCCACCACCGAACCGCGCCGGTTGGGAGCGTCTCCAGCGCCGCTTGGGCCGCCTGCGGAATCTCGACGTGCTGCGGGAGAGGTTGAAAGCGGTTCAACGGCAAATTGGAGGGGATCGCGACGACGCTTTGACCGAAATGGCCCAGCACCTAACCCGCCGCCGGCACCACCTCCGCGACCGGGCGGTGAAAGCGCTCCACGACACCTCGATCGGCCCGATGCTCCCCGACGCTCAACGCGCGGATGGCGTGCCGATCGACCATCAGGACCCCGCACGACTCGCGGCGCGATGGTGGCACGACCAGGCGGCGCCCCTCGCGGGCGAGCCGGCATGGGACCGACGCCTCGGGCCACGAACACCCCGGAAGGCAGACCGCGCCGCGTTCCACGCCATTCGAGTTCAGGCCCGGAGTCTCCGCTACGGGCTCGAGTGGTGGGCGCGCCTCGGCCTGCACCCCCGGCCGGAGACGGTGGCGTTTCTCGTAGCGGTGCAGGATGTTCTCGGTGCCCTGCGCGACGGCGGGCGAACCCGGGCCGCGCTGACCGGGCGCCAGTTCCGACGGCCCCGAGCCCTGATCAACGCGTCGTTGGCCGCCGGCCGTGCAGAGTGGCCCCGGGTCGTCGCCCAACGCGGCCTGCTCACGCAACCGGCATTCGAGGAGGACCCGTCATGACCGCGCGTCTCACCGCCGTCTGTCATCTGACCTATGCCTTCGAAGTCGGGCTCGCGATCGACCTGGATGCCTGCGATCGGCTCCTTGCCGCGGCGTCCCGCCAGACCGTGAGGAACAGCCGCCGGGTGCCGCGCCATTTCAACTACCGTCCGCCGCCACTCCGGGTCGCTGACGCCGGACCGGGTCCGGGGGCACCAACCGCCGCCGCGGCAAAGATCGAGATCGTGCTGCTGGACTTCGGGGCGGCCGCGGTGACCTATCAGATCCCGTTCGAGGGGTCGGCCGCCGACCTGGCGGTCCACTCCGAGCGCCTCCAGGCCAACGAGGCATTCGAACGCGACGCCGGGCTCCGAATCGACACGCTGCTGCCGACTCTCGGCACGGCGGTGAGCCGCCCGAACCGCGCGCCGGTTTCGGAAGACTATCTGGTCATCACCATCGACCCCGCCACCCTTCCAGGCGACAGCGAGACCTGGCTCCGGGAGCGGACCGGGGAATTCGCGGCGGTCCTGCGGGGTGGTGGCGGTCCCCTTTCGGCAGAAGAGGTCGGGGATGCGGTGGCCGAGCATCTCGCCTTCAGCACCTCCGACCTGACCGTGATCGACTGGAACGCGGCCATCATCGTCGACCGGGAGCCGGACGACACCCGCCAGCTGCTCGAGTTCGCCAACGTGCAGCTGCTCGAGCTTCGCCATCTGGACGGGGAGCTCGATCGGGCGCTCGAACGGGCGTACGACATGTTGGCGCGGGTCGACCGCGGCTGGCGTCACAGCCTCCGACCGCCAGCCGCCGCGCTCCGTCATCTCGGCGAACTCCAGATGGACGCGGCCGCGCTGTTCGAACGGGTCTCGAGCGCGGTGAAGCTGGTGGGCGACCAGTTCTTCGGCCGCGTCTACCTGGCGGTGTCGCGCCGGTTCCACTTCGCGGCGTGGGATCGAGCCATTGCCAGGAAGCTGGACGTGCTCGACGGGATCTACCAGAAGGTCGGCGATCGGGTGACGGCCCGCCGCCTCGAGGTTCTCGAGTGGATCGTGATCATCCTGATCGCGACCGAGTTGATGCTGGCCCTTGCCGACTGACCACTCCTGCTCACTTCACCCTCGCTTCAGATCCGGCCGGGTAGCGTACCCGCGTACCCTGTGGTTCGGAGGTTCCCCATGCGTTCCAAGGTCCCGGCCCTCACCGCCGACCAGGAGTTGATCCAGCGTCTGAGCCAAATCGAGGCTCCGACGCCCACGATCGTCTCCTGCTATCTCAAGCTCGACGTGGCCGCCCGTCGGAAACGATCGTTTCTGGTCGATCTGCTGAATCGGGTCCGAGACCTCGAGAGCATCGTCGGCGCCCTGGATCTGGATCGACCCCTCCGGGCTCAGGTCTCGGCCGACGTCGAGCGGATCGTGCGCTGGCTGGCCGCACCGAAGAACCTGCCTGACACGGCTGGGGTGGCGGTATTCGCGTCGAAGTCCCTCCGTCTGTTCGAGGTCGTCCCGCTCCCGCGGGTGCACCGGAACCGGATCGCCGTCGACACCCGGCCACTCCTTCAAGAGCTGCTCGACGCCCGAGAGACGCTCGGCCACTACCTCGGCGTCCTGCTCGACCGCTCGCGCGCCCGGTTCTTCCACGTCTCGGCCACCGGGACCCGGGAACTCAACGCCCTCGTCCCCCTGAGCCGGCGTGGAGGC
>CADEGB010000564.1 GCA_902826755.1 uncultured Gemmatimonadota bacterium | reverse complement strand
CGTGCCCGAGATGCAGAGCACGCCGACTCGGGGAAACTCGGTCAGGACCCGACGAGCCAGCTCCTCGCCCCGCATCTTCGGCATGATCAGATCGGTCAGGAGGACGTCGACCGTCGCATCGTGGCGGAGCAGATCGAGTGCCGCGTGGCCGTCGCCCGCCTCCGTCACCCGACACCCCGCCGCGCCGAGTTGTCGCGACAACACCCGGCGAAGGGCCGGCTCGTCGTCGACGACGAGGACGTGCACCGGGCCGAGGAAAGGATCCGGGGTGGCCGCCGGCGACTTGTCGACCGAGTGACCGGACGTGGCGGGTGGCAGTCGAATGATGACGGTCGTCCCGACGCCTGGGCGCGAGTTGATGCCGACCGTTCCACCCAGCTCCTCGATGATCCGACGGACGGTCGAGAGACCGAGACCGGTCCCAAGTCCCACCGGCTTGGTGGTGAAGAAGGGTTCGAACGCCCTGGCAGCCGTGTCATCGGCCATTCCCATGCCGGTGTCGGCGACCTCCAGGCGGGCCCAACCGTCGGCGTCGGGCCCCACCGTGACGGAAAATTCCCCACCCTCCGCCATCGCGTCCCGTGAGTTGATCGCGAGGTTGAGGAGCACCTGCTCCAGCTGCACCTCATCCACCACCACCGGCATCGCTTGGGGCGAGATCTCGAATCGGATTTCGATCGACGAGGGCAGCGCGTGGCGGACCGGAGCCTCGAACGAGCGAACCAGTGCTCCGAGGTCTGCCGTATCGGTGGCGGGTGGTGAGGGCCGGGCCAGGAGGAGGAGTTGCCGCGCCAGGGAAATCCCTCGGCGTGCGGCTCCTTCCGCGAGGCCAAGATCCTCCCCGATCGCTGCCGGGGCCGAGGCCTTGGCAAACTGCAGGTTGCCGATGATGACCGTGAGCAGGTTGTTGAAGTCGTGGGCGATGCTGCTCGACAGGCGACCCACGACTTCCATCTTCTGCGCCTGACGCAACTCTGCCTCGAGCCGCACCCGCTCGCCGACGTCCCGGAGGCTGATCAGCACGCCAGCCACGGCCGGGTCGCCGCGCAGGTCGGTGGCGGCGGCTTCGACGTCGACCCAGCCGTCACCCCGACCGATCCGCCAGCTGGTCAGCGCGGGCAGTCCCCCGGACCGGAGCCACTGGGAGACTCGGTCGCGTTCGCCGGGATGGACCTGCGAGTCGAAGGGGTGGCCGGTCGGATCGGCGTCCGGTTGCCCGATCATCCGACCGAAGGCGGGGCTGGCGGATCGGATCGTCCCGTCGGGGCCGACCACCACCACCGCGTCGGTGGATCGTTGGACCAGCGAGCGGAAGCGGGCATCCTGGGCCGCTCGCGCCTCGGCCTCGCGGGCAAAATCCTGGTGGGCCACGAGCAGGCGGATGATGACCAGGACGAAGAGGAAGGCACCTCCGATGATCAGGCCCGCGATCGGTCCGCGGCCCAGATTGGCGTCGATCGACTCGACGACGAGAATGACGGCCACGATCCCGACGGCCAGGTAGGGCAGCAACGTCAGCCCCAGGTCGAGGCCAAGCGGCGGACTGGCCGCGGTCCGCCGCCGACTGCCAAGCGCGGCGGAGGCCACCAGAGTGGCGCCCAACGCGAGCGCCAGGTCGGCGACCCGGGCCGGCCAGATCGATCCGAGCAGCAGGTCCTGCTCGTAGGCCAAATCGGCCAGGACCCCCGCGAACGTACCGATTCCCAGGGTGGCGAGGGCTCGTCGATCACCCGGCGCGGCTGGCCGATGGAGCACCGCCGTGGCGCCGGCGGCGAGCAGCAACTCGCAGAAGAAGAGCGTCGCGATCCGCTTGGCGAGGTCGCTGAGATCGCCGGTTGCCTGATCGAACCGGAAGACGAAGTACCACGCCACCACGATCACGGCGGTGACGACGATCAGCGTCTCGATCCCGAGCCGGATCCGGGCCAGGCCGCGGGCCGGGATGTCGAAGAAATGCCAGAGGCCGATGAGGGCCAGCAGGTAGTAGGAGTTGTAAAGGAACCAGGCCAGGTCGTCGAGGCCCGGAGAGGCCACGCTTCGGTTGAGCAACCAGCCGACGATCCCCGCTCCGGAGCAGAGCCACGCCGCCCCGATGGTTGCCCACCCCCGCGCCAGCCGCGGTTGGTCCGCCCAGGCCTTCGAGGCCCTCAGGCCGGCCCATCCCGCCGCAAGGACGATGGGGAGGAAGAGCAGGTCGTTCAGCGCGCCGCGGCTGCCATCCGTCGTCGCCAGGAACGCCACCCACCCCACGTACCCGGCGAGGTAGACCCATACCCCGCCCCGCACCAGCGGGCCGCGGTCCGCGGACCCAAGACCTACCGGGGATGGAGAGGCGATGTGCAAAATATTGCCGATGGCACGGCTGGGCCGGCCCGTTCATGTCT
>CADEGB010000563.1 GCA_902826755.1 uncultured Gemmatimonadota bacterium | reverse complement strand
GCGGACCTGCGTGCGGCCGACCTCCGGGGGCAGTGGAGTATCCGAGGCACCGAGGAGGGAGTCGCGTCGGGGGCCAAGATTCCGACCACCATCGGCGCCGAGGATATCCATGTCATTCGGTTCGCGGAGGTGTTGCTGATCCGGGCCGAGGCGCTGGCCCGACTCAACCGGCTGGCGGAGGCGGTCGAGACCTACAACCGCCTGCGGGATCGAGCGGGGGTCGACTTGGACGTGCTCGGCGTCGACGTGACGAGCCAGGCTGATGTGCTGAGCCGGATCTGGGACGAGCGGCGGCTGGAGCTGGCGTTCGAGGGAGATCGCTTCCCAGACCTGGTCCGGACCGGGCGGGCAACGACCGTGCTGAGCATTGCGGCGTTTCGGACCCTGTTCCCGATCCCTGCAGCTGAGATCGACGTGGCACCGCGAATTACCCAGAACCCCGGGTACTGACATCGGACAGGTGCCCTGGTGGCCGAAGAGCCGGCCGCCAGGGCACCACGTGCCATCCTGAAACTAACTCTTCGAAATCTGCGTCCGTCGAGGATCACCGACGAAGTGGATTCATGGGTTTCTTGGTCCGCGACACCCGTCACGCGTTTCGCGCCTTTGCCAAGCACCCCGGGTTCACCCTCACCGCCGCAGTGACCATCGGCCTTGGGATGGGGTTCAACACCACCCTATTCACAGCCATGCACGCGGTGTTCTTCCGGCCGCTGCCGGTGGTGGCGCCCCATTCGCTGCGAAACCTCTACGTCGAGCCGACCGGAATGCGGAACCGGGCCAGCTTCGGCGCCTCGGTGTTTTCGACGTTCGAGGAATTCCGGCAGATCCGTTCCGAGTCCAAGACGGCCGAGGTGGCAGGCATCGCGGCCACCGAGGTGAGCTGGCGCGGCGCGACATCGCGCTCGGTTCAGGCTCAGCTGGTGTCCGACAACCTCTTGCCCTTGATCGGCGCCCGGCCGGTTCTGGGCCGCTTCTTCACGGCCGACGAGACAGCCCAACCCGGATCGGCGCCGGTGGTGGTTCTCGGGAACCGATTCTGGCGCCAGCAACTCGGCGGCGATCCCGGGGTCGTCGGGACCACCGTCACGCTCAACCGAACCCTCTTCACCGTCATCGGGGTGGCGGACGAGGCAACCCGTGGCCCGCTGATGCAGGGTGCGGACCTCTGGATTCCGTTGACCATGCAGCGACTCACCCGTCCGGGCGAACCGCTGATCGACCAGCCGACGTCAGCCTGGATTCAGCTGTTCCTTCGAACCAAACCCGGCGTGAACGATGCGGCGGCGGCCACCGAGCTTCGAGTCCTTGCCCACCGCATCGTGGCGGCGGGCGATACGGCCGTCCGGACCGTGGTATCGGTGGTCCCCGCCAGCTTCCTCAACTTCCCCGATGTGCGCGAAGTGACGGTGCCAATCCTGAGCCTGGTCTGGCTTGCGTTCGGGTTGATCCTGATCGTCGCGTGCGCCAACGTGGCCAACATGCTTCTGGCCCGGGGCCTGGCCCGGCACCGGGAGATTGCCGTCCGCCTGGCCATCGGTGCCGATCGCCGCCGTCTGGTTGGCCAGCTCCTGACCGAGAGCGCCTGGCTCGGCTTGCTGGGCGGGGCGATTGGGCTCGCCTTGGCGCTCGGCGCCGGTCAAGTCGTGGCCGCCATGATTCCCCCCCGTTTCAATCTCCAATTCGATTTCACCCCCGACCGAACGGTCCTCGCCTTCGCGGCGCTGGTGTCCTTTGGATCAGGCCTGGCGTTCGGACTCCTCCCCGCTCTCACCGCCACTCGCGTCGACCTCACCCCCGGGCTTCGCAGCGAAGGACTGATGGCGGCCGGCCGACCCCGGCTTCGCCTCCAGAATCTCCTGGTGGGGGTGCAGGTGGCCGTCTGCGTGGTGCTGCTCGTCAACGCGGGGCTCGTGCTCCGCAGCTTTGGCCGAGCGCTCACGATGGACGTGGGTAAGCCGCTCGACCACCTGATCATCAGCCAGTTCGACCTCCGGCAGCAGCAGTACACCCCGGAACGGGGCCAGAACTTCCTGGAGCGGGTCACCGAACGACTGCACGCGGCGCCAGAAGTGATCGCGGCCGGTGCCAGCATCCTCGACCCGGAATTGGGCGGCGCCAACAACATGATCCGCCTCGGCGACTCGGCCGACGCCGACGCGCCCCGCGTTCAGGTGGCGTTCGATGAAGTCGGGGCCGAGTACTTCAAGGCGGCCGGCCTCCGGATTCTGGCCGGCCGAACCTTCACCGACGACGAGGTCCGGCGCGCCGATCCGGTCGTCGTCGTCGATCAGCGTTTTGCCGACCAGCACTTCAATGGTCGCGCCGTGGGTCAGCACCTCGCTCTGGGCGGAGCCGAGGGCCGTCGATTCGAGATCATCGGCGTGG
>CADEGB010000562.1 GCA_902826755.1 uncultured Gemmatimonadota bacterium | reverse complement strand
ACCGTCGGCGGCCGCCGCGAGGGCCGCGGGCAGGCCGAGCAGCGCATCGCGGAGGGTTGCGGCTTCATAGAGGTCCTGTCCCTCGAGGTCGAGCCGATGCACCTGATCCCTTCGGTTCGAGTCGGCAGCGGCGCAACCGCCAAGTCCGAACACCAGCATGAGCACGGGGAGCATCCTCGAGCGCGTCATCGACGGACTCCTCCCACCATCGGAACTCCCAGGCCGACCAGCAGCCAGACCACCGCAAGGGCCCAGCGGCCGAGGTCGGCGGCCGGCCCCTGATGCCCGTCACCCTCCACCGCCTGCAACACGTCCTCGATCAGTGCGTCGGACGTCCGGCCCGCGGCCGACGCCAAGCGGTCCGTTAGCGGGCGCTCGGGTTCCGCCGTCAACCTGCTCCAGGCACCCGGACCCCCGTCATCCAAGGCCTGGCGGACCAAGGCGCCCCTGGCCGCCAGGGGAAGCTCCTTCGCGGCGGCCGGCTCGAGCCCGAAGGCCCTCCGGCAGGCGGGCCGATCGCCGCCCCGGCAGGCTCGGCTGGCGGGCCCAGCGGCTGTCGCCAGCTGATAGGCCAACTCGTCCGGTGGCAGCCCGGCCATCAGCAGGGGCGGGCCGACCACCAGCCAGTCGCGGAGCGCCGGATCCGCTCGCTCGATCAGGAGCTGTCCCAAGACGCTGCCTAACGCCCGTCGAGCCGCGGCCGCGGCACCGCTCGCCTGAAGCCGAAGGCCGACGTGCTCGGCGGCCAGGACGGTCGAGTCGCCGTCGAAACGACCCGTCAGGGTCCGCGCCGGGCCCCAGACCCCGCCATGGACTTCGATCCGCACGGCTGGGGCCTCGGCCGCGAACTGGCGGGACCACGCCCTGGCCACCACCGGAAGCACCGCGGCAAGCACGGCCCGCTCGCGGACCGTGGTCAGAATCGTCAGCGGACCGGAAACCAGCGTGTCAGTAAGCCGGAAGTCGCGCGGCTCCAGTCCCGCCCGCGCGATCCGCAACGCCTCGGCCAGGGAATCGAGACCAAACCGGGCGGCGGTCGGTTCCGGCAGCGTGGCAGCCAGACGGTCCACCGTCCGACGGATCGAGTCCGGCGCCACCGGGCCGACGCCAACCGCCCCGACCGTTGCGTGAAGCACGAACAGCCCCGCGGCGAGACTAGACATCGATCAACATCCAGCGTCCACCGAGAATCCCGAGCGGGCCAAACCGGTCGGTCAACGCCTCCACGATCGGCACCAGCCAATTCCCCTGCCAGCCCAGCAGCAAAACCAGCGTCTGGAGCGCGATCAGCCCGAAGAGGATCCGCGCGCCGATCTGGCGCGCTCGCCCCGGCACCGCCGCGAGCGCAAACGAGACCGAGAACACCGCCAGCGTCGCCAGGGAAAACTTGGCGGCCAGCGCCGTCGGATGGGCGTGGAGCGACTCGACCGCCGGGGTGGTCACGACGGTGGCCACCGCGGCAGCCCAGAGGACCGCCCCCACCGCGCCGATCAGGATCGCGCCGCTGGCAAATCGATAGAGGACGTAGCGCCACCGTTCGATCGGGAGCGTGAGGGCGTACACGAATTCGCCCCGCCGATCCGACCGCCAGGTCAGGATGGCCATCACCACCCCGAGCACCACGGCCAGGACAGGATAGAAGAGACTCCAGATATCGAGCCGAGCGAGGAACGTGGCGAGGTCCGCCCGATCTGACGGCCAGGCCAGCGCCACCGAGACCACGGGCAGCGCCCCCGCCGCGGCCATCGCGGCAATGACCCAGGAGCGAGAGGACTTCCAATGGAGTCGGATCAACGCTTCAAGCATGAGCCACCTCCCGTCGGGCTCGAAGCCGTTCGACGAACCCTTCCTCGAGGTCGAGGTCCTCGACCCGGTCGATGGTCACGCCCCGCTCGCCGATCCATTCGGTCATGTTTGCCTCCCACCGATCGACAACCCACACCGCCGCCTCGTGATCTTTCCCGTTCCGGGCCAGCACCGAGAACGGTGCCTCCGCCAGGCGGTCCACCGGTCCCCGCAGCCGCAGGCGTTTGATCCCGTTCTTGAGGCGTTCCATTGGCATCTCGGCCATCAACCGACCCTGGTCCATCACGCCGACCCAGTCGCAGAGTCGTTCGAGTTCGTGGATCAGGTGGCTCGAGATGAACACCGTGGCCCGCCGTTCCGCCACGTAGTCGACGACGGCGCTGAGCACATCGCGACGAACCACCGGATCGAGGCCGTCCGTCGGCTCGTCGAGGACGAGCAGGTCTGGCTGCTGGCAGAGGGCCTGGAGGATGAGGAGTTTGCCCATCTCGCCCTTGGAGAGCCGGGACAAGGGCCGGTCCCCCGCCAACCGGAAGTCGCGGAGCAGGTCGGCCGCCCAGCGCCGGTCGAATCGGGGATGGAAA
>CADEGB010000561.1 GCA_902826755.1 uncultured Gemmatimonadota bacterium | reverse complement strand
CACGGCGCGAAAGAGCAGGTGAGCAACGACGGGCACCAGATTGGTGAATCGCCGTGACGATCCGCGTCGCAACGGGTGGTCGGGCGCGATCGCGATCCCGAACGCAATCCTTACGCACCCGGGCGCTTCTTACATGACGACTGTAGCCATTGCCATCACCACGCCGCACCGCTGCCAGTCCGCACGGCGCATGCCGCGGGACCGCGCTGCCGGCTAGTTCTTCAGGCCGAGTCGCGACCACTGCTGGCAGTAGTTGCGGCGCATCTTGAACTGGTGCTGCCCGTCGGTGGTCGCCGGGGCGCCCACGCTCTGGCTCTTGGAGATCTCCTGCAGCAGCGCATAGGGCGAGGTCGCCGCCACCTGGTTGCCCATCGGGTCGGTGTAATAGGTCTCGGACCCGCGGCTGTTGTCCCAGTAGCCGGGCTGCGCGTAGCTTTCGCGCTCGCAGCCGCGGAAGCGGCTCCAGTCGGTGTTGTAGACCTTCGACGCGGCCATCCGCGGGTCCCAGGCGTAGACCAGTTCGGCCGCGTTGCTCGGATTGCGGACCGTGATCGGGTCGAACACCGCCGGCGTGGCGAATGACCGGTAGGCCTCGCGGCCGTTGATGCGCACCGCCTGCGTGGTGCCCCAGATCTCGTAGGCGCTGGTCAGCGCACACGGCGAATTGAGCTGCACCACGTCCTTGGTCGGGGTGGCGACGCGCGGGTTGCACACGTTGGCCGACCCGCCGGTGTCCATCATCAGCTGCGTGAACGCCTTCAAGCCGAACTCCGGGTGGATGACCCGGATCTCCGCCGAGTGGTGCTGCATCGTGAAGCGCTTCGGACCGCCGGTGCCCATGTGGAACACGCTGCGCGAGAACACGCGATTGACGCGACCTTCGTCGTTGGCGTCACCCGGGTTGGCGATGAACACCTTGAAGCCTTCGTGCGGCTCGTCGTGGCCGTTGGGCTCGCCCGGCATCGGGTGGCGACGGCCGATGTAGCCGAACTTCACCGGCACCGCGGCGATCTCGGCGTTCTGGATCAGCGCCGGGTTGTCGCCATGCTCGTGCGCATAGATGCAGCCGGTCGGGTCGACCTGCGGGTGCCAGGTCCGATACCGGAAGCCGTCGCCGCCGTCGATGCTCCACGCGTCGTGCACCGCGCCGCTGCACGTGCCCAGAATCACCGGATCGACGCTGCCGAAGATCGGGTTCGTCCCCGAGGGCGGCGGAACCCCAGGCCCGCCGCCGCTCACGACGTTGAGGACGACCTCTTCGGATGAAGTGCTCGACCCGCAGGCGTTGAGCGCTCTGACGCGGACGAAGTAGGTACCCTGGGGGGCGGTCGCCACCAGGGCGGCGGCGCCGAGCGGCACCACGGCCAGGTCGGCGGCGCCGGGGCCGGAGCCGGCTTCGAGGACGTAGCCAGTGGCTCCGGCCGCCGGCTGCCAGCCGATCGACACGGTGTTGCCGGCGGCCTGCGCTGCGACGCCAATCGGGGCTGGCGGAGCGGCGACGCATCCGACGCGCACCGAGATCTCGTCCGAAGGCACGCTGTAGCCGGCGGCGTTGGCACTGCGGACGCGCACCCAATACCGACCGTCGGGGACGTTGCCGGCTACCAGGCCGGGAACTGCCACCGTCGACACGACCAAGTCCGCCGCGCCCTGGGCGCTGCCGACTTCGAGCTGATAGACCACTTGGCCGACCGTACCGGCACCCGGTGACCACGACAGCGAGACCGTCGAACCCTGGACGGCGGACGCGAGACTTGTCGGTGCGGGCGGCGGACCCTGAGCGTCGAGTACAGGAGGCTCCGCCCCAATCGCGATCGCGATCGTCAGGGCGGCCAGGACGCCAGAACCGGCGCGGTGAACACGGTCAACGAACATCAGCTGAACCCCCAACCGGGCGCAGGTCCGCGCGCACGTTGTCAAAATGGAGAGCTGACGCGGAGGGAGACTCGCGCCTGCCGGAACGGGGGGGCGGACTGCAAATCGCGGGCCCAATGCGTTGCACCCCGGTAAACACGAACAAAGTCGGTATGCGCCCCGACTAGTCGACCTACCAAAAGTGTTCGCGCGAGTACAAGGCCCGTAAACCGGACTGATCGCGAAACGGGACGTCAAACGGACGCCGGCCGGCACCTGGCGATCAGGCGTCGGCCGGCGTCGAAGGCCGCTATGTAGAAAGTGCTGGCCTGTGTAGGGACCGGCTACACGGGTTGCCAATCCTCCACGCGGTCAGTTCTTCAGTCCGAGCTGGGCGCGCTGCTGGCAGAAGCCCTTCCGCATCTTGAACTGATGCAGGCCGTCGGTGGTGGCCGGCGCTCCGACGCTGTTGCTCGCCGAGATCTCCTGGCGCAGCGCCAGCGGGTTGCTCGCCGCCAGCGGCTGGCCGTGGGCGTCGGTGTAGTAGGCCGTCTGG
>CADEGB010000560.1 GCA_902826755.1 uncultured Gemmatimonadota bacterium | reverse complement strand
TGGGCACGTTCTTCGGCGGGCTCGCCCCGGAGTTCGAGCGGGACCTGGACGTTTTCCCGGGCGGTCAGGGTCGGGATCAGGTGGAACGACTGGAAGACGAAACCGACTTTGGCGGCCCTCAGTTCGGCCCGCTGGTCCTCGGTCATCGAACCGAGGTCGGCCCCGTCCAGGATGATCCGACCGGAGCTGGGGCGGTCGAGGCCCGCCAGGAGGCCGAGGAGGGTGGTTTTGCCGCTGCCGGACGGGCCGACGATCGCCAGAAACCCGCCCCGCTCCAGGGCGAACGTGATATTGTTCAGCACCGTCAGTCGGCGCCCGCCCGAGAGATACGTCTGGGTCAGGCCTTCGCACTGGAGCATCGAAACCGTCGAGTTCATAGTGGGACCAATGATAGCGAGATCGTACCTCCGATTCACTTTGGCTGTCCCGCTTCTGGCCGGGTGCGGCGGCCCCGCGGATTCCCCCGCCCCGCCGCCGCCCCCACCCCCTCCGGCAGTGGCTGAACCGGCCCGGAATCCGCTGGTCGTGTTTGCCGGTACCAGCCTTACCGCGGGGTACGGTCTCCCGTCGCCCCAGCTCGCCTACCCGGCCCTGATCCAGCGGAAAATCGACTCCCTTGGCCTCCCCTACCGGGTGGTCAACGCGGGGGTGAGTGGCGAGACCTCGGCCGGACTGCTCCGCCGGATCGGGTGGGTGCTCGAGCAGGGGAACGTGGCGGTCTTGATGGTCGAAACGGGCGCCAACGATGGTCTCCGGGGTCAGGATCCCGATTCGACCCGCGCCAACATCCAGGCCATTTTCGACCAAGCCAAGGCGCTGGTTCCGCCCCCGCGCCTCGTGCTCACCGGGATGGAGGCGATGCCGAACCTGGGTCGCGACTACACCGAACGGTTCCGGGCCATTTTCCCCGACTTGGCGCGCCGAAACGACGCCGTGCTGGTGCCGTTTCTGCTCGAGGGCGTGGCGGGGGTGGACTCGCTCAATCAGGCGGACGGGATCCACCCGACGGCGCGAGGTCAGGAACTGGTGGCCGCGACCGTCTGGCGGGCGCTCGGCGGACTACTCAGTTCGCCGTCGCCGAAAACGTGACGAAGGAACTCTGGAGCGCCGCCCGGAAGGTGGCGGGGCCGCGGTTGGTTCCGAGGGTGGCGGTGGTCGTCGCGTAGCCGTCGGCGTTGGTGGTCGAGAACGGCGTTGCCACCGACCCGCCGCTCAGGGCGGTCCACGCCACTGAGGCGCCCGCCACCGGATTCCCGAATCGATCGGTAACAAGGACCCGGAGTGGACTCGGGAGGGCCCCGCCCGCCGGGGCGCTCTGCCCGTCGCCACTGGCAATCAGGATCCCGTCCGGGAAGCTCGGCCGCGCGTCGAATCCGAATCGGACGATCTGGCCAGTGGCGGCCAGGCGCCCCAGAATCGTCTTGCTGCCCGCCGCCGAGCCCGGATGGTAGCCAACCCGGGCAAATCCGCTCCCGTCGGTCGTGGTGCTCGCGGCCGTAAGGGTTCCGCCGCCCTCGACGACCGTCCAGTCGACCTTCGCGCCGACATCCGGGAATCCGCTGGCGTTGAAGACCTGGACCTCGAGGAGATCGGTCAGACTGACTCCAACCACGGCGAGCTGATCGGTGCCACCGGTGATGTAGGCAATGGTGGCAGGTGCCCCGCCAGGGAGGTTGAAGGTGGTCTGCGCCCCGCTGGCCAGCGAGGCTCGGACCGTGGCGCCCCCGAACGACGAATGAGGCAGAAAGCCCATCGCGGCGATGCCGCGTGAGTCGGTGATGCTGGTGGGTCCCGCGGTGGCGCCGACACCGCCGATCAGGGACCAGAGCACCGTGACGCCGGCGATCGGGTTGCCGAGCAGATCGGTGACGCGGGCCTCGAGTGGGTCGAGCGGGTCCGCACCGACGGGCACCCCGTTGCCATTGAATCCCGCAATGACCGCCGCCGGCCCGGCCACCGAGGTCAACGGGAAGCGGGCCTCGGCCGCCACGCCCGCCACGGTCGCCCGAATCAGGGTCAACCCTTGGCGCGGCCCGGCGCCGAGGCCGATCTGGGCCACGCCGCCGGCATTGGTGAGTGAGCTGCCCGTGGTCACGGTTCCGGTTCCGCTCAGCACGGTCCAGTCGACCTGGGCCCCCGCGATCGGGAATCCGCCCGCGTCGGTCACCGCCGCCAGGAGCGGCTGAGGTGCCGCCTGGCCGACCGGAACCACCTGTCCCCCGCCACCGATGGCCCGCACCAGCGCCGCGGGGCCGGCCGCCGCGGTGGCATTGAAGACGACCGGAGCAACCCCGACGACCGTGGCCTCGAACTGGTGAGCACCGAGGACGCTGCCTAACGTCGCGACGGTGGCGGCCAGCCCGGCGGCGTCGGTGGCCACCACGCTGTCGCGGACCGCGCCGCCTCCAGCCGCCA
>CADEGB010000559.1 GCA_902826755.1 uncultured Gemmatimonadota bacterium | reverse complement strand
CCGACGCGCTTGACCACGTCGCCGCCGTCCGCATCGTCCAACCCGGTGCCGACGCCGAGTCGGGCCGGGACGACCTCCTTGCCCAGGCGGGCTCGGCCCTGGCGCGGATCTGCCCACTCGATGGGTCGGCGTTTTTCCTGCTCGATCCCGGCGCCACCGACTTCCCGCTCGCCTGGTGCGACCCGCCGGAACGCCACGCGGCCTTCGTGGCCGAGGTCGACGCCCAGATCGCCAACGGGGTTTTTGCCTGGGCCCTCCAGACCAACCATCCGGTCCTGGTGCCGAGTGCCACGGCCGGCGGGACTTCACTGCTCCACGCCCTGGCCACCCGCAACGGGCCCGTGGGTCTCTACCTCGGCACCGTTCCGGACCGCTCGTCATACATCCCGGACGGGTGCCAGAAGTTGATCTCAATCGTCCTCACCAGCTGTGCCACCAACCTCCGGAGCGAAGAACTCCGGGCCGAGCTGAAGCGGATCAACAAGGGCCTCGAAGCCGCCATCGAACAGCGCACCGCCGAACTACGCCAGGCGCGCGACGCGGCTTTCCGCGCGGCCCAAGTCAAATCCGAGTTCCTGGCCAACATGAGCCACGAGATCCGGACGCCGATGAACGCGGTCCTCGGCACCGCCGCCATGTTGATGGACACGGAACTCGCCACGGACCAGCGCGCCTTGGCCGAGACGATCGAACGCTCGGGCCGCGATCTCCTGGCCATCATCAACGACATTCTCGACTTCTCGAAACTCGAAGCGGGCAAACTGCGCGTCGAGTCGATCCCGTTCGATCTGACGGCCACGGTCACCGGCGTCGTCGATCTCCTCACCGCCAAAGCCGAGGCCAAGGGGATCCGCCTCCGGGCCAAGATCGCCGACGGCACCCCGAACGAAGTGCTCGGCGACCCCGGCCGGCTTCGCCAGGTGCTGACCAACCTGATCGACAACGCCATCAAGTTCACCCACGAGGGGTTCGTGATGGTGCACGTCTCGCCCGAAGCCGGCCCGCCGGACGTCCATCCGATCACCTTCACGATCCGCGACTCGGGCATCGGGATGACGCCCGAACAGTTGGCCCGGATCTTCGAGAAGTTCACCCAGGCTGACGCCTCGACCACGCGAAAATACGGAGGCACCGGGCTCGGGCTGGCCATCTGCCGGCAATTGACCGAGTTGATGGGCGGCTCGATCACCGCGTCGAGCGAACCCGGCAATGGGAGCGCGTTTACGGTCCTGATTCCGTTCAAGGCGGCCGCGGAGTCGGCGGCGCCGACCGCACCGGTCGCGCCGCCACCCACCCGACTGACCGGTCGGGTTCTCCTGGCCGAGGACTATCCGGCCAATCAGAAGATCGCGCGCTGGATGCTCGAGCGGCTCGGGCTCGAGGTGGTGATCGCGCCGGACGGCAAGGAAGTCCTGGCCACCCTCGCGACCGACGCCCGGTTCGATCTGATCCTGATGGACTGCCAGATGCCGGAGATGGACGGGTTCGACGCGACCCGGGCCGTGCGCGCCAGCGGCGCGCCGTGGCACCAGCTCCCGATCATCGCGATGACCGCCGCCGCACTCGCCACCGATCGGGATCGGTGTTTCGCCTCCGGCATGAACGACTACATCAGCAAACCGGTCCAGCAGGAGGAACTCGCCCGGATGCTGGCCCGCTGGCTGCCAGCCGGCTGATCAGGCCGGCCGGAACCGGATCGTCACGGTCGTTCCCTTCCCGACGTCGCTGGTCACGGCGATGGCGGCCCCCCATCCCTCCACCAATCGCTTCACGATCGCCAATCCGAGCCCCGACCCGCTGGTGGTCGTCGAGAACCGGGGCTCGAAGATCCGGTCCAGTTCGGCCGGCGGGATGCCGGAGCCGTCGTCGATCACGTCGAGGGTGCTCCCGTCGACCCGAACCGTGATGACCCGGGCGTCGGCGTTCCGGGAATTCTCCAGGAGGTTGACCAGCGTCTCCTTGACCTCGTCCCGGTGGGCCAGGACCCGAGCGTCGCGGACCAGCTCGAGCGACACCCCACCGGCGTCCGGAGCGAGCCCGTAGAGCGCCACCACCTCGCGGCAGACCTCGCCTAACGGCGTCGGTTCGGGCGCCGGACGCCCCTCGGCGGGGGCCGCGAACCGGCTGAACGCCCGGGCAATGGTGTCGAGCCGGTCGATCTCGCCGAGGATCCGGCGGGCCGTCTCGTCGAGCGTGGGGCCGAGGGGACGGCCGTCGCGATGGACCCGTTGGAGATGCTGGATCCCGAGCCGCATCGGGGTGAGCGGGTTCTTGATCTCGTGCGCGATCTGATTGGCCATCTCGCCCCAGGCCAGCACCCGGGCCGCCCGCTCCTGCGCCTCCTGGGTGGCCCGGATGTCGGTGACCATCTTTCCGAGCGCGGCAAAGACCGGCTCGAACTCGGCCGGGGGGGCCGCCCCCGCGGCCGGGAGCGCCTCGCCGCGGCCGAGC
>CADEGB010000558.1 GCA_902826755.1 uncultured Gemmatimonadota bacterium | reverse complement strand
ATCACCGTCAGGGTCGACACCCCGGCCGGCGTGGCCGATACGACGCTGTGGATTCTCGGTCACGATGAGTTGGATGTGTCCAGCGGCACCCGGACCGTGGTGGCGTCCGGCACCTTTTCGCGGGTGCAGGTCGACGGCACGGGCCGGCTGCAGATCGCCAACGCGGTGCCGCCGATCCAGGTCGAGTGCTTCGAGGTCGCGCGGGTGGCCTCGACGCACGAAGCCGGTGGCGGCCTAGTCGTCCTCGCCGGCCACGGCGGGAGGGGGAACGCGGGTTCCGACGGCGGCGCGGCTGGCCCAGGCGGCGGCGGCGCGGCAACGGCGGGCCACGGTTCCGGCGGCAACGGCGGGGCTGGTGCCACCGGATCCGGCGGCAAGGGAGCCGTCGGCTTGCCCGGCCGCACCGCGGTGACCCTGACGAGCGCGGGGGCCGGCGGAACCGGTGGAGATCCAGGCGGCGGCGGGCCCTTCCCCCACCAGGGCGGCACCGGTGGCAACGGAACGCCCGGGCGGCGCGGACTCGCCGGCTTTGCGGACCCGTCCTTCGAGCCGAGCCCGGGAGGCGGCGGTGGCGGGGGCGGCGGCGGCGAAGGCTGGATCTTCCAGACCACGGGCGCCGGGGGTGGTGGCGGCGGCGGTGGCGGCGGCGCCTTCTCGCTCAGCGCCGGTGAGGCCGTGGACGTCGACGGTGACATCGTGGCCGCCGGCGGCAACGGCGCATTCGGTGAGCGGGCCATTGCCGGTTCGACCGACCTCTTTACGCTCATCAAGGCCGGCGATGGCGGTGGCGGGGGCGGCGGCGCCGGAGGTCTGCTCTGGCTCCGCGGTGTCCGCTATCGGAGCGGGATGGTCGTGGCGGTCGAAGGCGTCCAGGGCCAGCCTCCTCGCTATGGCCCACCCGGCATCGAGGCGAGAACCTTGTTCCAGCAGATGCTCGATCGGACGCCGAGCGGCACCATCGCCGTCGAGGGCGAGACCCCGATGAGTCGGGGCGCGCTCTGGGGCGGGCCGGATCTCCCCTACGTTCGCGACCTGCTCGCCACCGCTCCGGCCGTGGATGTCACCACCACGGGCGCCGACGCCGTGCGGGTCAAGGGGGCAACCTGGCAGCCCGTGCTCTTCAACAACGTCGGATCGAACGGGGTGGTGACGGTGACCCTGCTCCCCGGCTTCAACGAGATCGAGGCCCTCTGGACCGGCGCGAGCGGCTTGGGGCCGGTGCAACAAACCTGCGCCCCGATCCGGAAACGGGTCTTCTTGTACCTCCCGAATACCATTCCATTCTACGAGTTCACGATCGTGGTGAACCCCGGCACGGCCGTGCTGCCGACCGAGCGGTCGCTGGTGCTGACGGCGGCGGTCACCAGTCGCCCCGCGACGCCGAGCGTGGACTGGGACGTCGGCCCCGGCTCGCCGCTGAATGCAGGGTCCATCCTCAGGACGGGGGCGTTCACGCTTCGGTACACGGCTCCGTGCGAAGCCAGCGCCCAGCCGGTCATTCTCCGGGCCAAATCCTCGCTCGATCCGAGCCGAGGGACCACCGCATCGATCACGGTGGTGCCGGGGATCGAGGTGTTCTCCGCCGCCCAATCGGGAACGCCGGCCGATCCCACGCTGCCGTCGATCAACCCGGACCAGGTTCTCACGATTTCGATTCCCACGGCGGTGGCGGCGCAGTGGCCCGAGCGGTTTGGGGTGACGCCCGACGTGGAGTTCGAGCGCTTTGAGTCGACGCCGCAAGGGGGTTGGGCCAAGAGTCGGACGCCGGTGGCGGGCGTGTCCGTGCCGGGCATGACCGCGCTCACCGTCGAGCTGCCCGAACGCCCCACGCCGGTGCAACGGGTCCGGGTCCTGGGCCACGGGTGTGCCGCGCTCCAGGTGGTGCCGACCATCAGCCAGCTCGATTCGGCCACGGCCGCGTTTCCGCAGTTGACGATCCGCGGCGCTGGCTTTGCCCCCGGCGAGACCACGGTGATTTACATCAGTGGCGCCGTCGCGCCGACGGATCTGGTGCAGGTCACCCCCGACTCCATCGTGGTGGCGCACCGTCCGCCGAGCGGGAGCGAGATCCGGGTTCGAACCCCGGGGGGAACCAGCGCTGGTGCGGTGATGCCGTAGCAGGCGGCCCAGACCGCTGGTCATCAGGTTGCACCGTTGTTCGCTGGAATTTCGGAGGCGGGCTGACCCGGGGGGCGTCAGCCCGGTCCGGGGGGCCAATTGTGTTGTGGACTACACAAATAGGCCGTTTGGCATCGGGAGCGGCGTGGTGGACCGGTCCCCCATGGCGGGACGTCGCCCTCCTTCCCTACCGCACCTCGAACGACGTGTGGGCCTTGACCACGTACTTCCCGCCGCCGTCGAATGCCCGCAGCTCGTACCGACCGGGCTTCAGCGGCCGGCTGAACTCCCGCATGCCCGATGTCTCGCCGTCGAGATAGAACCACTCGCCGTAC
>CADEGB010000557.1 GCA_902826755.1 uncultured Gemmatimonadota bacterium | reverse complement strand
AGGCGGATTGCCCGGCCGTTTCGCTCGGTGACGACGATCTGCTCGAAGTCCCGGGGGCCCTCTGGACGGCCTTTGAGGCGAATCGACTGCTCGGCGTCGTCGGTCTCGAGTCGGCCGACTGGTGCCGCCAGGTTCTGGAGCTGAAGGGCCTGCGCCACTTGCGCCACGCTCACCCCGGCGGCCTGCATGGCCATCGGGTTGAGCTGGATCGTCATCTCCCGCTCGCGGCTTCCCGACACTGTCACCTCAGCCACGCCCGCCAGCGACCGGAGCTCGCGGGTGACGCCGGGGTCCGCGATCCGGGTCAATTCGCCCGGCGAGAGGGTCTCGGAGTGGAGGGCCAGCGAGACGATCGGGCGGTCGGCATCGTTGAACTTCTTGATGATCGGTTCTTCGAGTTCCTGCGGCAGGTCGCCCCGGATCGAGGAGATCGCGTCGCGGATGTCCTGAGTGGCCTCCGGGAGTGGCTTCCCGAAGCTGAACTCTGCGATGATGAGCCCGAAGCCGTCCTCGGCCGTGGACATGATCTTCTTGACGCCGGCGATCGACGCGAGCGCCTCTTCGACCGGGTCGAGGATCTCCTTCTCGACACCGTCAGGGGCGGCGCCGGGGTAAATCAGCGCGACCGAGACGACCGGCGGGTTGATCTCGGGGAATTCGTCGGTCTTGAGCCGGAGCAGCGCAAAGAGACCGAAGATCACCAGCGTCAACATCGCGACGATGGTGATGACCGGTCGCTTGATAGCAAAATCCGAAATGATCACGGCGATCTCCTCGGCCTAGTTGCTCGCGGCCGTCGGGCGCTCGCCCGTGGCGGCCGGCCTGATCCTGGTTCCGGGAGCGACGCCGCGCGCCCCGCCGATGACGACCGTATCGCCGACGGCGATCCCGCTCGTGATCTCGACCCGGTCGATGGCCTCATCCTCGATCCCGATCGCGACCTCCACCCGACGGGCCACGCCCCCCTCGATCCGGGTGACCGCAGGCCGGAGGCCCCGTCGATCGATGGCGGACCCCGGAACCACGAGCCCCTCCCGGGTTTCCACGGCCACTCGCCCCTGGGCGAAGAGGCCTGCCACGAGCCGGCCGGTCCGGTTCGGGAGTGCCACCGTGATCCGCACCTGCCGGGTGGCCGGATCGACCGCCGGGTTGATCCGGGTCACGGTGCCTTCGAACTGCCGATCGGCAAAACCATCGATGGTGAAGGGAACCGGGGTGCCGACCTTGAGGCTGCCGACCGAGGAGACCGGCACCTGGGCTTCCAAGCGGAGGCTGGTGGGGTCGACCACCGAGAAGAGCGGGTTGCCGGCCGACACGTTGTCACCGGTGTTCACCTGGCGTTCGGAAATGATGCCCCCGATCGGGGAGCGGATTTCCGTGTACCCGAGTTGCTTCTCCGCCGTCGCCCGGCGGGCGTCCGCGTCGGCGAGGGCGGCCTCGGCGTTCATCACGGACCAGCGCGCCTGTTCGAGGTCACGGTCCGCCACGGCGCCCGCCGCCGCGAGCTTCTCGGCGCGATCGGCGTTCCGCTTGGCGACGGCGAGTGCTTCGGCGGCCGTTCGCACGCCCGACTTGGCCGAGAGGACCACGTCCTTCAGGGCATCGTCGTTGAGCCGGGCCAGGAGTTGCCCCCTGCTCACCGGCTGACCCGCGTCGGCCAGGACCTGGGTGACGGTGCTCGGCAGCTCGGCGCGGATCGTAGCGGCCCGCTCGGCGTCGAGGGTTCCCGACACGACCGGCCCGGACTGCAGCTTCCGCTGCTCGGCCACGAAGAGGTTCTCCGGGCCGAGCAGAACGGGCGGCGCCTCGGCCGCCGGTGCCTCCGGATCGGCCGGTTTGGCCCCGCAGGCGGCGGCCAGGCCGGTTCCCAGGAGCGCGAACAGCAACGGAATGCGATGGCGGGCGATCATGGGATCGTCTGTCCTCCGGTCGTGACGGGCGCGGCCGCGGCGGCGCCCGAGGTGTTTCGAGTCGAGGTGGCGGCGCCGGCGCCGCCTAACGGCAGGTCGGCGAGAAGCGCCACCCGCACCCTGGCAATTTGGAGATCGCGGGCCGCCTGGGCCCGGTTCACTTCGGCCTGCTGGAGCGCGATTCGGGCGTCGAGCAACTCCGTCTGGGTGGAGATACCCTCCCGAAACCGGAGATCGGCGATCTGGTAGGCCCGGGTGGCCTGGGCGGCGGTGCCTTCGCTCGCCTGCCAGTTGGCGACGGCGGCGTCGAGTTGCGCCAGGCTGTTCCGGGCGTCCAACTGGGCCGCCTCAGCCGCCTGCTGAAGGCGCAGCCGGGCTTCGTCGAGGCCCGCTTTGGCCTCGATCCGGGCGCCCTTGAGCCGCCCGCCGGTAAACAGCGGCACCGACACCCCGACGGCGAGGCTCCAGTCGGTGACGAACTCGTCCCAGCCCGGGAGTCCGCGGGAGGGATACGCGAGGCGGCTGTACTGACTGGTCAGGGCGACGGTCG
>CADEGB010000556.1 GCA_902826755.1 uncultured Gemmatimonadota bacterium | reverse complement strand
CCGTCCTCGTCCTCCTGCTCGCCGCCCTGATGGTCAGCAACGTCAAGTATCCCAAGTGGCCCCGGATCGGGGTCCGGAGCCTCGGGGGCATCTTCGGTCTGCTGCTCCATCTCGGCGTCCTGGCCGGCGCGGTGCTGTCGCCGAGCTCGTTCCTGTTCCCGCTGGGCCTGCTGTACATGACGTACGGCCTGCTCCGCAGCACCATCCTGAGCCTGCTCGATCGCGGCCAAGCAGCGCCCGAAGAGGCCGAGTCCGCGGCCACCGCCCATTCGCTCACCGATCGGATCCGCAAGGAAAATCGATGAACTTCCGCGTCCACGTTCGCATCCTTCCCCGCCGCGGCCTGCTCGACCCCCAGGGTCAGGCGGTCGAACACGCGCTCAAGGCCCTCAATTTCGAAGGGGCCGGGAACGTCCACGTCGGCAAGGCGATCGAGATCGATGTCGCCGCCTCCGATGAGGCCGCCGCCCGGGCCACCGCCAAGGCGATGTGCGACAAGCTCCTCGCCAACCCGGTGACCGAGGACTATCAGATCGAGGTCGAGGCCCGATGATCCGGGTCGCGGTCATCCGGTTTCCGGGCAGCAACTGCGAGCCCGACGCCCACCGAGCCGTCGTCCGGGAAGGCGGCGAAGCGTTCTACCTGTTCCACCGGGAAACCGACCTCCGGGACGCCGATGCGGTGATCCTGCCGGGCGGGTTCAGCTACGGCGACTATCTCCGCGCGGGCGCCATTGCCCGGTTCAGCCCGATCATGGCGGCCATCGAGCGCCACGCCGCCGACGGCAAGCCGGTGGTCGGGATCTGCAACGGGTTCCAGATTCTCTGCGAGTCGGGCCTGCTGCCCGGCGCGCTGATGCGGAACGCGGGGCTCAAGTACCTCTCCCGCCCGGTCGACGTTCGAATCGAGCGAACCGACACCCCGTTCACCAACGCCTTCCAGCACGGCGAGGTGATCCGGATCCCGATCGGCCACGGGGACGGCCGGTTCACGGCCACCGACGAGGTCATTGCCGATCTCGAATCGCGCGGCCAGGTGGTCTTCCGGTACGTCGACACCGGGATGCCCGACGTGTCCGCCAACCCGAATGGCGCGCTTCACGACATCGCCGGCATCTCCAACCGGGAGGGCAACGTGGTCGGGATGATGCCCCACCCCGAACGCCTGGCCGACGAACTGCTCGGCAGCGACGCCGGCACCCGGGTCTTCACCTCGCTGGTCCGCTGGAAGCGGCCGGCGCTGGTGGCCAGTTCCTGAACCCTCACGACGAACGACGAGCCATGACCGACAAGCCGAGCCAGAACGAAGACGAGTACTTTGCCCTCCGCGATGCCGAGTTGCTCAAGAAGCAGCGGGCGGCCGAGGAGAAGGCGGCCATCGACGCCGAGCGGAAGAGCCATCACATGCGGTGCCCGAAATGCGGTGGGCATCTCCAGGCGATCGACCTGCGCGGCGTCCAGCTCGACCAGTGTCCCGACTGTCTCGGCACCTGGTTCGACGCGGGCGAACTCGACGTGATCATCCGCCACAAGGATCCGGGCCTCATGGGTCGGGTCTTCGGCGACCTCTTCAAGAAAAAGTGAGCCCGGTGCCCACCGCTCCCGCCGCCCAGCCGTTCCCCGGCGAGCCGCCGGTGTCCCCGGCCCTGGTCCGCGAGCACAAGCTCAACGACCAGGAATACCGCGAGATCCTCGCGATGCTCGGCCGTACCCCCACGCTGACCGAGCTCGGGGTCTTCAGCGCGCTCTGGTCGGAGCACTGCTCGTACAAGCACACCCGACCGGTCCTCAAGACCTTTCCGACCGAGGGGCCCCAGGTTCTCCAGGGTCCTGGAGAGAACGCCGGGGTGCTGCGGCTCCCCGACGGGTGGGCGGTGGCTTTCAAGATCGAGTCCCACAACCATCCGTCAGCGGTCGAGCCGTACCAGGGCGCGGCCACCGGCGTGGGCGGCATTCTGCGGGACGTCTTCACCATGGGCGCCCGACCGGTGGCGGTGCTCAACAGCCTTCGGTTCGGGCCGCTCGATGACGCCCGGAACCGCTACCTCTTTGCCGGAGTCGTCCGGGGCGTCGGCGACTATGGCAACTGCGTCGGCATCCCGACCCTCGGCGGCGAGGTGACGTTCGCCGCGGGGTACAGCGGCAATCCGCTGGTGAACGCGATGTGCGTCGGCATCCTCCGGGCCGACGACCTGATCACCGCTCGGGCGCACGGAGTGGGCAATCTGCTGATGGCGGTCGGCGCCCGAACGGGCCGGGACGGGATCCACGGCGCCAGCTTCGCGTCGGAGGATCTCTCCGCGGCCTCGGAGGCGCGCCGCCCCCAGGTCCAGGTCGGCGATCCCTTTACCGAGAAGCTCCTCCTCGAGGCCAGTCTCGAGCTGATCACGTCGGGCACCATTGTCGCCATCCAGGACATGGGGGCGGCCGGGTTGACCAGTTCGTCGGCGGAAATGGCCGCTCGGGG
>CADEGB010000555.1 GCA_902826755.1 uncultured Gemmatimonadota bacterium | reverse complement strand
CACCGGAATCCTCCGGGGCGGCGAAACCCGCCGACTGGAACTGTGCGACGGGCCCTCGTACCAGGTGGCGCTAGCCGTGTCCACCGACGCGGCCCGCAACCTGGCCCGCCGGTTCGGCGGCCGCGACGACCCTCGCCGCCCGCTCCTCGTCCTGACGGTCCGGGGCCAGCTCGAGGGACCGGGGTTCTTCGGGCACGACGGTCAGGCCGCCTATCTACTGACCGTCGAGACCATCCGGTCCGCCCGGAAACGGGCAGCGACCGAGGCCTGTCGTTAGGCTGGTGCCGGGAAAGCCCCCGCGACGCCGGCCCGGAAGAAGAGGCCGTCGCTGATCTCGGCCTGGGCTTCCGCTTCCCTCCACGCTCGCTCCAGGACCCTGAGTTCGCCGTCGAGCGCCCGGCGTTCGGTGTCCTCGTTGGCCGCCATCTCGAGAGCAAGTCGGTCCACCAGGGGAAGCCGCGGTAGGGCCGTCGTCGGTTCGCTGCCGAGCCCGCCGCGCCCCCAGAAGCTCCGCTTGGTCAGGTGGAGCGCCAACCGCTCCGCGTCCGACAGCGCCGGATCGAACGGCACCACCGCCGTCCCCGGATCGGGACGCCGGCCCCACCAACTCCGGAGCGCAATGGCGGCCACCCGCGCAAAGTACCCGGCCGGGTTGGCGGCGTCATCGAGCTTGGCCACCGCGTACGCGACGGCCCGTTCCGGCGCGCCGCGGCCGTTCAGACGGGCCAGAAGCTTGGCCGCCACGCCGAGTCCCTGGTCGCCCGAGAGGCCGACGATCCCGGCGTCGTGCGCCACGGTCAAGCGCCACCCGTCGCCGGGATCGGGACGTTTGAGTTCGGCCCCGGCGAGATGCCGGGCTCGGATGACGACGCGCCCAGCCGGCGTATCGGTCAACGCCACGACCCGGTCCGGCCGGTAGGAGAGCCGGAGCCACATCGCCAGGTCATAGTCCCGACGCACCCCGAGCCGCGCCGCCATCAGCCCAACCCCGCGGTCCACTGCCTCGAGCATGCGAGTCGAGAGACCGCCACCGATGGTCGGCAACCAGCGCCGGAGGTAGCGACCGTACCGCCAGGCCGCGAGTTCCGGCTTGAGCGGCGAGCCGATCCGGACCAGCGCGAGGTCGGGTGGCACCTGCGCCAGCCCGATGTTGGCCGTCGAAAACCGCAGGCGAGTCGCCCGGAACCGGCGCTCACATTCCTCGACCGCCTCCCAGCGATCCTCCAACGGCACCAGGTTCCAACGATCACACCACCCGCAGATGACCCAGAGGCGGCCCCGCACGGGGTCGAACGCCAGCCTCCGGCCGATGGGAAACGCCTCGAGCGTCTCGTTGCCGCCGAGCGGGCCGCTGCAATGGAGGCAAAAGCGATACATCGTACCTCACTCCGCCGGTGGGGCGCCCCAGCGCGGCGCCACCTCGATCTCGTAGCCGAACTGATCGAGCACCCGCTGAGCGATGAAGTCGATCAGATCGGACAGCGCCGTGGGCCGGTGATAGAACCCGGGCGCAGCCGGCAGCACGGTCACCCCGGCCTCGGCGACGGCGGCGAGATTGCGGAGATGAATGAGGGACAGCGGCGTCTCGCGCGGGACCACGACGAGTTTCCGCCCCTCCTTGAGGGTCACGTCCGCGGCCCGCTCCACCAGCGATCGGCTGGTGCCGTGGGCCACCGCGGCCACCGTGCCCATCGAACAGGGACAAATCAACATCCCCCGCGTCCGCTGCGACCCAGACGCCGGTTTGGCCCCGCGATCGGCGTCGTCGAAGAGGACGACGCTGCTCCAGTTCCCACCGGTGGCCGCCTGCAACGCCGCAAGATCCCGGATCCCGCATTCCTCCGCCAGCAGCCGCCACCCATGACCGGAGATGATGAGCCAAACCGGTTCCTGATTGGTGGCCAGGAGCTGGAGGATCCGGACGGCGTACGGAGCCCCCGAGGCCCCAGTCAGGGCCATGACTAACGGTTGGGGCGTCATCGGCCCCGCCGATTGGGCGTGGGGGTGCGCACGGGGTGCCTAGGCGGCCCGGCGGGGGCGGGCCGCGCCGGTCGGGACGGGCCAACGGGCCGATCCGGTCGCTTGGGTGCGGGGCCAGGACCGGGCCGGCCTTTGAGATCGATCCGAACAGTCATCGCCTCAATCTAAGGCGCGACCCCGACTACCGCCCGCCCGGCCGGTCCCAGTAGTCATCCGCGCGAACGTCGACCCGGTGCATTTCGGGCTGGTCCCATGGCTTCCGACCGTACGGCTTCTTCCGTGGCCAGACCTCGGCCATGGTCCGGGCCTCGTAGAGCCGGCCGGCCTTCATGACGTACCGGATGGCCGTGGTCTTCCGGATATCGGCCAGCGGATTCGCATCGAGGATCACCATGTCCGCGAGCTTCCCCGATACGATCGACCCGAGGTCCCGCTCCAGCCCGAGGAAGTGCGCCCCATCGAGGCTCGCGGCCTCGAGCGCCTCCATCGG
>CADEGB010000554.1 GCA_902826755.1 uncultured Gemmatimonadota bacterium | reverse complement strand
GAGGAGGAACCAGTATCCGAGCATCAGGACCGCGGGCACCGCGATCCGGGTGATGAAGATTCCCAGAAACACCAGCATGTGCACTCGGACCTTCGGATAGAGCACGATGTACGCGCCCATCACACCACTGATCGCGCCAGACGCACCGACCATCGGAATGGCGCTGGCGGGGTTCACCGCCGCCTGGGCCGCCGCGGCCAGGAGCCCGGTGGCCAGGTAGAACAGCAGGAAACGGAGCCGCCCCATCGAGTCTTCGACGTTGTTGCCGAAAACCCAGAGGAACCAGACGTTGCCGATCAGGTGGAGCCAGCCACCGTGCATGAACATGGACGAGAACGGCGAGAACCAGGCCGTCGGTGACCCGGTTTCGCAGGGAAACGAACCCATCTGGACCGGGGTTCCAGGCGGGAGCCGGCCCAGCACGTCGCCGGGGATGAGGCCCAACTCGCAGATCGAGGCCGACAGCCGGGGCTCGGTCCCCATCCCCTGGATGAGCAGCCACACCGCCACATTGAGCCCGATCAGCAGGAAGGTGACGTACGGCGTCCGGAGGGTCGGGTTATCGTCCTTGTAGGGAAACATGCCGGCAAATATACGACGACGCGACGACCGCCGGCGCCGTGGCTGCCACCGGCCACCTCCACTAGATTGGGGCCGCATCCTACCGACCCCGTTCGAGGCGTCATGTCCATCGCCCGCTCGCTGCTGCTCAAGGCCGCCGAAAGCCCATGGCTTGCCCGCCAGATGTCGGAGCGGGCGTTCTCGCGCCGCGCCATCAAGAAGTTCATGCCCGGCGAGGAGCTCGAGGACGCCCTCCAGGCCGCCCGGCGGCTGGCCGCCCAGGGACAGGGCACGATCCTGACCCAGCTCGGCGAAGCCCTCGGATCGCTGAGCGCTGCCGACCAGGTCCGCGATCATTACCTCCAGGTCTTCAAGGAGATCAAGGCGCGTGGCCTCCCGACTTGGATCTCGATCAAGCCGACCCAGCTCGGCATCGATCAATCGCTCGAGACCTGCCGCCAGCATCTGCTGACGCTGGCGCAGGCGGCCGAGCAATCGGGGTCGTCGCTCTGGATCGACATGGAGGATCATACCTACGTCGATCGGACGATCGACCTCTATCGCTCGGTGCGCGCCCGCCACGACCGCACCGGCCTGGCCATCCAGTCGTATCTCTTTCGGACCCCGAAGGACGTCGCGGCACTCCTCGAGGTGAAGCCGTGGATCCGACTGGTCAAGGGTGCCTACAAGGAACCCGCCACGGTGGCGTTCCCGGCCAAGCGGGACGTCGATCTGGCCTTCTACGACGTGTCACTCCAGCTCCTCGAGGCGGCCAGGACGGGCGGGGCGCTTCCGATTTTCGGGACCCACGACATCCCGCTGGTCCGGCGGCTGATTGCCAAGGCCCGCGACCTCGGCGTCAAGCAGGGCCAGTACGAGATCCACATGCTCTACGGGATCCGGACCGCCGACCAGGCCGACCTGACCCGCGAGGGCGAGACCGTGAAAACGCTGATCAGCTACGGCCACGCCTGGTTCAAGTGGTACATGCGCCGCCTGGCCGAGCGACCCGCCAACGTCTGGTTCGTGATGAAGAGCATCGTCGGCTGACTCCCATGCGCGCGTTGCTCGCACTCGCCACGATTGGCCTGATCGCCCGGTCCCCGGCCGCCGGCCAAGCCGAACCGCCAGCAATCGAGGCCCTCCTGAACCAGGCCCGACTCGAGGGCCGGACGGTGCGCCTGACGGCGGAGCGGGCCCGCATCATCGGCACGATCACGGCCCTGTCCTCCGGATCGGCCATCATCGACGGCGCCTCCGGCTCCCGGACGATCGCCGTCGCGGGCATCGACACCTTGTGGACGCGGGACCGGGCCACTCGAACCGGCGCGCTCCTCGGTGGGGTCGCCGGGGCGATCACCGGGGGAGTCCTGGGCTACATGGTGGGCGCCCTCTGCGATGCCGCCGACTGTCGACCCACCGGCGAGGTGGCGGTCATCGGCGGCGTCATCGGCATTCCTCTTGGCATGGTCGCCGGCGCCCTGGTCGGATCGGTCTTCCCGTATTGGCGACGCCGAGCGCCCTGACGATCGGCCCGCCCTTGCGCCGGTTCGGTGGCGGCGCCACCATCCTCAGACCCTCGGGAGCCGCCACCTTCGTTAGAGTCCGCGCCCATGTACCGCTCGCTCCGCTTCCTGTTGCTCGCCGCGTCGTCGCTGGTTGGTACCGCTCATGCGCAGGCCGGATGGCGGTTCCAGGTCACGATCCCCTCGACCCGCGGCGACGAGCCGATCGACGGCCGGCTCCTGCTCCTCCTGTCCACCGATTCCACCGCCGAGCCGCGCTTTCAGATCGCGGACGGTCTCCGCACTCAACTGGTGTTCGGCGTGGACGTCGCCGGCGTTCGGCCGGGCCAGCCGATGGTGGTCGACGCTCGCGCCCGGGGCTTCCCCCTTTCGAATCCCCGAGATG
>CADEGB010000553.1 GCA_902826755.1 uncultured Gemmatimonadota bacterium | reverse complement strand
TGTCTCTTCTTCACCAATTGGGCACTACCTCGCTGGTCGGACCTCGGCATGCGCCGGCACCTGCTCGAGTCGCAGCAGGCGTGGGCCCGCACAACCGGCCACTGCCCCCGCCGCGAGGAGACTGATCCACCTACAGACAGGCATAGACGGAGATCGACCCCGATCCCTTGGCGCCTTCGTCACTCACGAAGGCTCGCCCCCGCCGGTCGATGGCTAGCCCTTCCGGCTGCGGATGGCGGCCCCCGAGGGGCGCCGTCATCACCACACGGCCGTCCCGATCGATCGCGGCCACGGCCCGGTCGGCGGAGGAGATGAGGACCCACCCACCGGTCCGCGGATTGACCTCGATCGACGATGGGTGGAAGTCGGCGGCCTTCCGGCTGCGGGCCAGGGCCGAGCGGGGAATCACGACTCGATCCGGCGTGGCAAGGGCGCGACGCTCGATCGACCACCGGTAGACGGCCACGTCGCGACCCAGTTCCTTGGCCCGTGGAGTCTTGCATGCCAGCAACAGGACCCGATCCCTGGCGTCATAGGCCAGGCCCTCGACCTCGCAGAACCGGCCCACGCCAGTCGGGGTCACGGTGACCGGCAGGGCTCCGCTGGGCTGTCCGGGCCGAGGGATCGCCACCTGGTGGAGCACACCATCACTCGTCACCAGGAAGAGTGATGGCCCCGCGATCGCGATCCCCTCGAAGTCACCAAGGATCGGGGCCGCGCCGACTTGATAGCTGCTGGTCAGCCGCCCCGTGGCCGTGTCTAGGACCGCGACCACCGCCCGCTCGTCGTGGTGGAGGAACATCCGGCCGTCGTCGTGAAGGGCCAGGCCGGAAACCTCCCGGAACGCGGTCGGCAACTCCCATCGGATCGCGGCCCGTCCGGAAGCCAGGCACGACACGACGGCGTCCGGCGCCGCCGGGACCTGGGCGCCGGTCATCAGCAATACGGCGGCCGGAGCCATGGTTCGAGTCAGCATTCAGTGAATCCGCGCTCCAATCACGGCGGGGGCGGCCCGGGTCAGCAGCGCATCCTCGAGCGCCCGGGGATCGGTCTTCTTACCAAGGCGAATCCGGTACTTCAGGACGCCCTGCCCCTTCCGGTTTTGGTCCACCTCCGCCAGTTCGAACCGGCTGACTTCGGTGGCCAGCAGCGGATCGACCGCGGCCCGGGCCCGTTGGGCGTCGAGCGCCCGGACGAGGAGGACCGCATTGAATTCCTTCTTGGATTTCTTGGCCTTGCCGTTCCCGTTGCCCGCCGCCGAGTGCACCCCGACCAGCAGGTGCCCGGGCGCCCGGCCGAGTTCGCACATCCCGTAGTCGCCCCGCCAGAAGAGGAGCGTGATGTAGTTGAAGATGGCCGACAGCACCAGCGCCGCAGCCAGCGCCTGGACCCCGGCTGCCAGCCCCACGCCGATGGCCGTGAAGATGTAAAGCGTGTCCCGGGTGTCGGCAAGGTTGTTCCGGAAGCGGACCGCGGCCACGATGCCGGTCAGGCTGAACGCCAGGGCGGTACTGTTCCGGACGATGACGACCACCCCCGCAATGGCGAGGGACAGCACGATCATCGTCTGCACCATCCCCTGATCGAACCCCTTCCGCCGCCGCTCGGCCATGTAGACCCACGAGGTCGGCATCATTAGGGTGAACGCGCCGAGCATGGCGAGGGCCATGTCGAGGGTCGTCGACCACGACAGGTCGGCGCCGCCCGGTTTGCCGTCGCAGAGCCCCCCACCCTGGAGCAGCTGGGCCAGCCGCTCGCCGGACACCATGGCCCGGCCCGCCGGCACGAAGTAGAGGATGACCGCGGCCACCACCACGAGCAGGACGTAGTAAAGCGTCAGCGTGGTGAATGGGTGTTCGGCGGGGTAGGTGAACCGGTCAACCAGGCGCCGGACGATGCCCGGTGCCTCAGTGGGGACGGACGGATCGGGGTGCGGCGCGGAAGGGTCGCCCATGCGGAAGTCGTTTGGCATCCTGGTTGAAGGCCCCCTGCGGCCGAGAAGTTCCAAGGGGCACTTGGCTTCCAACCAACGTTACGGCCCCGACCGCCCGCCCGGAAGACGGGTGGCAGATCCGGCAACGTCAGGGTCGAATCGGGATTCCGTGTCGTTCTTTCGAGGCTGGCCCCACTGCCACCGACCCGAGACCCCAGATCATGATCCTGTTTGCCGCGCTGCTCCTCGCCGCACCGGTTCCGCTCCCGCACCCGCACCCGGCCCCCCCGGCTGTGGATTCGATACCCCGCCGGATGGATGGGTCCCCGGACTGGTCCCGAATCCTGTCGTCGGTTGGCCCGACCGCGGCCGATACCCAGCAGCCACGGCCCCGGGCCGTCCAGTACAGCGATGGGTACTACCGCCGGCTCGGCGTTCATCGGGCCCTCAGCTTTGCGATGATCCCCCTGTTCGCCGGTTCGTTCATCACCGGCAACGAGATGATCAACAACCCGACCGACCCCGCCGACTGGGCCGAGAATCTCCACAAGCCCTTCGCCATCGGCACG
>CADEGB010000552.1 GCA_902826755.1 uncultured Gemmatimonadota bacterium | reverse complement strand
CTGGCGTAGCCCGAGTCGAGGACCATGAAGTCTGGATAGTAGGGATAGGCGTGGTACGACGCGAACGTCCCGGCCGGATTGGCGGGCGTTGGTCGCATCTTGACCGCGTCGAGACCGATCGCGTCGTTGTCGAATTCCCGTGGCTGCTCCGGCATTTCCCAGCGGCGGAGCCGCGCCTCTTCCTCCCGCGTGCTTTCGGTCGGGTGGTGGAGGGGATCGAGCGTGGGCCAGTTGGTGTAGGCGATCGGTCTGATGGTGTGATAGGTGGAGACCTCGTAGGCCAGCAGCGCGTCGCTCTCTTCGGCGAGCCAGACTTCGGTGGCGTGCGCGCCAGCGATCGTCACCCAACGGCCCCGATAACTCGTCCGGTCCGGGTGGAGGCGGGAATACTCGACCACGGAATACGGTTCCCACTCCCGCCCGGTGATGTAGGCCAGCACCCACGGGGAAACGTCGGCGGTGTAGAGACCCGAGGCGTGCCCGGGGCGCGGGTCGATCGCCGCGTGACCGTGGAGCAGGTCGACGACTCGGCGGCCCTCGTCCCGGAATTCCCGACGCCAGTCGGGATCGTCGTACCGTTCCTCGAGGCGTCCCGGAGGCAACTCGGTCCAGACGCCATGAATGAGCCACAACAGCCGGGTCGGATGGCGCCGGTTCCACGCTGCGAGCGCCCGGTAGAAGTGCGGTGGGTGGATCGTGTAGACCCGGATGGTGTTGGCGCCCATCTCCGCCGCCAGGGCCAGCCATCGCTCGTACGTGCCATCGTCCGGGGGAAACTCGGATGGGTGTTTGCCGGGCAGCGCCGCGCCGATATTGACGCCCTTGATCGAGAGCGGCCGCCATCCGGCCGCGGTGGGAATCTCGAAGATTCGTCGACCGGTTCGAGCGTCGACTCGGAGCGTCGGGGGCCGGCGGATCGGCGGCAGATCCGCCGCCGAATAGGTCTGGCCAAGGCGGTCCAGATACCAGCGGGTCAGGGAGTCGTTCGGGAACCGACGGGCCGCCTCGCGGAAGTGAGTTCGGGCCGCCTGCGTGTCGCCGGCACGATAGGCTGCCATCGCCAGGCCGGTGAGCGCGTCGTAGTTGCCAGGCAGGGCGGTCAACGACCGGTTGAACTGGGCGCGCGCCTCGGGCAACTCACCGCGGCGCATCGCGAGGTAGCCAAGGCCGGCGCGGGCGTTAGGCTCGTCGGGGCAACGAGCCACGACGCGACGGAACAGGACGTCCGCGTCGGCCAGCCGGTTGCCCCGGAATGCCGCCCACCCGGAGTCGATGGCCATCGCCTCCGATCGGGGCAGGGGCACACAACCTGCTACCGGGCGTTCTTGGGCCTCGCCGCGGACCGGCGTCAGGGCCATCAGACCGACCAGAATCACGGGAAAAAACGACGGAACGGCGATCAGTCGCGTTCGCACAAGTGAAAGCAAACAATACGGTTGCGATAAGGCTACCCCGACGGACGACCCTCGGCCGGCGTCCCGGATCTCACCCGCGGCGGTCCCGGTTGGAGCCGGGCCGGGTGGCGACGGGCCTCGGCCGGCTGGCCTTGGCGCTCGGCCTTCTGCTTGGATTCGGGTCGATCCGCGCCTCGGCGCAGACCGATCGAACCCAGTTCGAGTCCCTCGTTTCCCGGGGCGACTCCGCCTGGGCGGGCGGCCGCTTTCCCGTCGCGAAGGCGGCCTACACCGCGGCCCTCGGGCTCGATTCGACCGGGTCCTCGCGAGCCACCTACCGCCTGGCCGTCATCCACTCCTGGGATGGGGACCTGGCCCGGGCGATTGCCCTGTTTCGCCACTACACCGCGCTCGAGCCCCGCGACGAAGAGGGCCGGATCGCGTTGGCGCGAGCCTACGCCTGGAACGGCGAAACCGATCAGGCGATCGCTTTGTCCGACTCGATTCTGACCCGCGACAGCACCTACCGCGATGCCGCGCTTGGCGCCGCGCAGGCCGCCGCGTGGGGTGGCCGCTTCCAAGCCGCGATCAGTCGGTACGACCGATGGCTCCAGGCCAATCCGCGCGACGTCGAGGCCGAGTTGGCGCGGGCCCGGACCCTGGCCTGGGCGGGCCGGCTTCGGGACGCCGAGCGGTCCTACGCGGCCATCGCGGCTCGAGGGGAGCGGGTCGAGGCCGAGAAAGGGGTGGCCCTGGTGGCGGCGTGGCGGGGAAACCTGGGGCGGAGCGAGCGCCTCTGGCGCGCCATCGTTACCCGGCTCCCGAAGGACGCCGAGGGGTGGGTGGGACTTGCCCAGGTGCTCCGCTGGTCGGGGCGGCCGGACGAAGCGAAGGCCGCCCTCGAACGAGCCCTGGCCGCCGATCCGACCAACGCGGACGCGGCCGCTCAGTTGCGCTGGGTGCGGGCCGACCTCGCTCGGGCCGTCGACCCCTCGATCTCGGCGGGGTGGGACAGCGACGCCAACCGCACCATGACGCTGGCCGATGGCGCCAGCTTCCGTCCGTTCCGGGGCGGCCGGCTGACCGTCGGTGGCTTCCACCGTCGGGCCGAACTCGGGGCC
>CADEGB010000551.1 GCA_902826755.1 uncultured Gemmatimonadota bacterium | reverse complement strand
TAGACGAGCAGTACCACCAGGAACAGCGCCACCAACCCGGGGACGATCGACCCGATCAGCCAGCGAGAGTACGTCAGCTCGATGCCACTGACGTCGAACGCGAACTTGGCGATGATCACGTTGGACGCTTGACCGGTGAGGAACATGGCGCAGGCGACGACGTCCGCCTGGTAGACCGCCGCCATCAGGAACGAGCCGATCCGATGCCGGCTGGCCCCTGGCTTCGAGTCGTACGCCTCGGCCACGCTCCGGGCAATCGGGAAGACGATGCCACCAGCCCGGGCGCTGTTCGATGGGATCACCGACGCGAGCGATGCGTCCGTGACCACCAGCGCGTACGCCACGCCGAGCGAGCGCTGCCCGAGGAGTCGGATGAAATGGAACGCGATCCGCCGGCCGAGGCCAGTGATGGTGACGGCACGGGAAATCATGAACGCGCAGAGGACCAGCCACACGATCGGATCGGCGTATCCGCTGAGCGCGTCGCCCAGGGACATGGTGCCGGACACGGCGAGCGCGCCGATCGCGAAAAAGATGACCGCGCCCATCGGTGCCGGGCGGAGGATCGAGGCGACGATGGTGGCAAGGAAGATCGCGAACAACTGCCAGTGGGCGCGCAGGACGCCGTCTGGAGGGCCGACCGCCAGGACCGCCACCGCGACGGTCACGGCCACGGCCCAGCGCCAGAGCGGGCGGGGCCGGCCGTCGGCCGGTGTTTCCGCGGGGTGGGTCATCGGTTCTCGATCGGGGACCGCACAGTCTAACGCGCCGCCGCGGCCTCGGCCAGGCACCGGGGTGCCTCGCCAGGTTGGCTTCGACGCGATACGTTGCCGGGATGACGAAACCATTTGCGGGAAAGGTCGCGCTCGTGACCGGCGGCAACTCGGGCATCGGGCGGGCCACGGCCGTCGCCTTCGCCGCGGCGGGAGCCGCGGTCGTGATCGCGGCCCGACGAGTCGAGGAAGGAGAGGCCACCGTGGCGGAGATCCGAGCCGCTGGCGGCCAGGCACTGTTCGTCCGCACCGATGTGGCCGTTGGCGCCGAGGTCGAGGCGCTGGTGGCCCGAACGGTGGCGGAGTACGGTCGCCTCGATTGCGCCTTCAACAACGCCGGCATCTCCGGGGGCGGGCTGCTTCACGAGGTGACCGAGGCGGACTGGGATCGGATGATCGCGGTCAACTTGAAGGGCGTCTGGCTGTGTCTCAAGTACGAGATCATCCAGATGCTCAAACAGGGTGGCGGGGCCATCGTCAACGACTCCTCGGTGGCCGGCCTGATCGGCTACGGCCGGAGCACCCATTACGCCGCGAGTAAACACGGCGTCATCGGTCTCACCAAGTCCGCCGCCCTCCAGTACGCCAAACGGGGCATCCGGATCAACGCCGTGTGTCCCGGGATGATCAAGACGCCGATGATCGACCGCGCCATCGCCAACCCCGGGGTCGAAGCGTGGTTCCTGACCCGGTTGCCACTGGGTCGGGCGGGGCAACCCGAGGAGGTGGCCCGGGCGGTGACGTGGCTCTGTTCGGACGAAGCCTCGTTTGTGAGCGGGGTGGCCTTTCCGGTGGATGGCGCCACCGCCGCCGGGCTGGAGTAGGGGGGTCGGCACACGGATTGCCACTCCGGGGCCAAACCTCGAGCCCCGGAGCAAGTCATGCCGCGGACATACCGAATCGTCGCCCTCCTGTTCCTGGCCGCCTGCGGGGGCGACCAGGGGCCGTCTCTCGAGCCGCTGCTGATCGAAGGTTCCGACATGGGGCCGCGTTATCAGAGCTTCTCGATTTCCCGTGGGTCCGGGTCGGTGGCGGACGCCGAGGTGTATATCAACGGAGTGCAGGTCCCGACGGAGCCAACCGGTGCCTATTATTTTGACAGAGGATCGTTCCTGGCCCCGGGCGAAACGCTGCTGATTCGGGTGGTTCACGCCGGCGAGACGGTCGAAGGCCGGGCGACGATCGTCGGGGGGGCCGCCCTCGTGGCACCTGTTGCCGACCAGCCCGTCACCACCGGCCAGCCGGTCACCTTCACTTGGACGGCGCCGACCTCCCCGGACTACTGGCGGGCCTCCATCAGCTTCAACTTCAACAACGCGGGTCAGGGGTTTGGCGACTCGCTCGGCGCCGCGGCGCGGACCCACGGTCTCGCCACCGGGGCGATCCCGTCCGGCGCGACCAATCTGATCGGCTACCTGTTCGGCTACCAGCGCGGCACTTTCACCGGTCCGGTCGACCCGAGGTCGACCATGCGGGTCCGAACCATCTCGCTGCAGGCAACCCTGACGAAGCCGTAAGCGCTCCTGGGGCCTGGTCTCAGGTCCCGAAGAAAATGCCCGGGCGGCGGCCGGACCAGGGCGCCGCCTCCTCCAGCTGCCGGGCGACCTGCAGCAACGTCGCCTCGTCTCCCAGCCGCCCCACGAAGTGCATGCCGATCGGCAACCCGTCGGCCGAGTGGTGGAGCGGCACGCTGATGGCGGGCTGTCCGGTGGCATTGAACGGAGCGGTAAACGGCGCCATGCCCAGAATGTGGTTGATCC
>CADEGB010000550.1 GCA_902826755.1 uncultured Gemmatimonadota bacterium | reverse complement strand
GTGCACCAGAACTCGCCTGCCAACCCGGCCCCCTCCAGGTCCCGGACCAACGTCTCGCTCGCTTCCAGCGTCAGGAACTCCGCGATCGTCAGGTGGGGCGAGAACGGGTACCGCCGGGCCGCCGCGCCGTGAAAGCAACGGCAGCCCTCCAGGGCGCGCACCAGCGCCGTCAGTGGCTCCACCGGCTCGATCCGCAGGACCACCCCCGGGACGCCGGGATACTGGTAGGGCGGCCCCCACCGGATAGCCAAGGAGGCATGTCGCGCGACCGTTGCCGCCAGTTCCTCGACGCCGTCGCGGTGGAGCGGACGCGGGAGCGGTACCGTCAGGCTGATGTGGGCGTCGCAGATCGCCTGCGACCGCGGGTCGTGTCGCTGGCGCAAGGCGTTGATCCGACTCCGAAGGGGCGCCGGCGGAAAGAGGTACAGGGCCCCGTAGCGGTACTCCTCGTACCATGGCTCCCAGGCAGCAGTCGGCGTGGCGTACTCGAACGGGCTCTGCGGTTCGGTCGTCATCTCGCTACACGCTAGCGACGTTCCTCGATCATCGCCACGGTTCGTGCCTTAGAACCAGGCGCCGAGTCGGAGGTAGAGCGCATCTCGGCCGCCGGAGGCAAATCCCCAGGCCACCTCGAGCGGCCCCACCGGCGTATCGGCTCCGACTCCGATCCGGACCCCGGCCATCCAGTCCTGCCCGGCGACCCCCGGGGTCCACGCGCGTCCCACCGCGGGCGCAAGCCGCGCTTCGAGGGGCCCGAGGATCCGAATCCCCGCCCGGACGGCGCCGGACAGCTCCCGGGTCCCGCGCCGCTCCCCGACGTGGAGCCCCGGGAATCCCTCGTCACCGCCTAACGAAAAAGTCCACTGGAATGGCAAGCCGGCGCCGAGCCCCATCCGAACGCTGGGCAGGATTCGCCAGGGACCAGCCGCCAATGGCCATTGCCCCATGACATGGGCCGACTGGAACTCGGCGGTGGCCAGCAGCTCGCTCCGGATCCCAGGCCCGCTTCGCGCCGCCCGCTCGATCCGGAGCGAGCCGCCGCCCGCGGAGCGGCCCCGCAGCGGGTCCGCGCCCCAGACGAACAGGTCGCCGCCCGCCCGGATCCGCCAGTCGTGCCGGACTCGGACCTCGAGGCCGAGCCCCGCCCGCAAATCGCTCGTGCCGATGGCGGGAAGCTCAACGCCCCCTGGATCGAACCGCCTGACGTCCTCGGTCCGGACCCGAAGCACCGCGATCGGCGTCAGCCGGGACCACCCAGCGTCGAAGTGCCAGAGCGCCGTGCCGTACAGCTCCCGCTGCAGCCGTCCGAGCGACAGGAGCCCGCTGGCCTCGAGCGTGGTGCCGAACGCCCGTCGCGCAAAGAGTCCAGCCCACGCCTTGCCGCCCTGTTCGTGATCGTATGCCACTCCAGCCCCGCCGACCGTACTCGGACTCTCCAACGGATCGATCGAAAACGACACCTCCGAGTCCGATCCGGTTGGATTGAGCCAGACGCCCCGGAGCGCCTCGGCGTCCGCCAGACCGACCAGGCGATCGGCCAAACGCACCGGGTCGATCCGCCCGCCGGGCTCGAGCCGGAGCATGCGCGAGACCAGCAGGCTGTCGGTGACCCGATCCGACCGCACCCGCCACGCGGTCAGCGTGGTCGGCAGAGGCGGCAACATCGGCGACGGACCGCGGGGCAGGCAGCGGGCCCGTCCGATCGTGGTGTCCGCGGCCTCGCGGCCTTTCCGCAGCACGTCGGCCACGGCCTGAGCTGAAAAGTCGAGGCTCCGGTATCCCTGGACGGCCGGGCGGACCATGATATCGTCGGGACCGAGGACGGCCGGGGTTTGCTGGAACAGGAACCCGAGCAGCTGATCGGCCAGCGCGAGGGGCGACTCAACGTCGAGCCGCGCCTGAGGATGCTCGGTGACGTCCGACACGATCACCCGCTCGGCGCCGGCGGCCCGGGCTTCGGCCACCGGGATGTTGGCCGAGAGGCCACCGTCAACCAGCACGGAGTCGCCGAGGACCACGGGCGGGAACACCAGGGGGATGGCGCTGCTGGCTCGGACGGCGCGGGCCAGGTCGCCCTGGCCGAGGACCACGGTGCTGCGATCGCGGAGATCGGTCGCCACGGCCAGGAACGGGATTGGCAGGCGATCGAACCGTCCCCGGGCCGTCAGGTTGCCGCGGAGCATGGCCGCGTTGAGCCGGGCGTTGGGTTGTGCCTCGTCGATGATGCCGGTCTGGAGCGTGAAGCCGCGACGGCCTCGCACCAGGAACAAGTGGGGCAGCCGCCCATCCCACGGATGCGGCGCGGGTGGTCGAAACGGCGAGACGATCTCGGCGATCGGGAGGGCACCGAGGAGCGAATCGATGGCGCGGGCATCGTACCCGGAGGCATAGAGCGCCCCCACGATTGCCCCCATGCTGGTTCCGACGATCAGGTCGGGGCGGATCCCCAGGCTGTCGAGCGTTCGGAGGACCCCGAGGTGGGCCAGCCCCTTGACGCCTCCGCCGCTGAGGACCAAAGCGGTCCGGGCTGGCCGGC
>CADEGB010000549.1 GCA_902826755.1 uncultured Gemmatimonadota bacterium | reverse complement strand
GGATCAGGAGGGGGCCGCCGTCGGCGCCCAGCACGGCCACGTTGAGCACGTGGGGGGCGCGCGGGGCTCCGAGCCCGTTGATGACCAGGTCGGGGACGGCGGCCAGCAGGCCGGCCGCCAGCCGATCGCGCAGAACCGCGAGTCGGGCGGCCTCGGCCTCGACCTCGGCTGCGGCCAGGGCGGCGGCTCGGCCCAAGGCCACGGCGCCAGCCACGTTCTCGGTGCCGGGGCGGATCCCGAACTGTTGTCCGCCGCCATGGATGATCGCGTCGATGGCCTTCCGGTCCCGCACCACGAGGGCCCCAATGCCCTTGGGGGCTCCGATCTTGTGCCCCGAGATGGTGAGCAGCGTGCAGGGCGTGGCCGCGAGCGAGAGCGGAATCTTGCCGAAGGCTTGGACGGCGTCGGAGTGGAAGGGGACCCCAGCCGCCGCGCACCGCTCGGCCAGGGCCTCGACCGGTTGCCGGACGCCCGTCTCGTTGTTGACCCACATCACGGACACCACCGCGGCCGGGGTGGCCAGCGCCTGATCGAGGAGACGCGGGTCGAGTTCGCCGGTGGGGCCGATCGGGAGGATCTCCTCGACGCCGCCAAGGCGAACGACTTCATGGGCCGCGGCGAGAATGGCCTTGTGCTCGGCGGCCGTGGTGACCACCCGCATCGGGCCACCCTTGGCCCGGGCGGCCAGCGCGGCACCGAGGATGGCCAGGTTGTCGGCCTCGGTCCCGCCGGAGGTGAAGATGACCTGGTTCGGCTCCGCGCCAACCGCGGCCGCCACCTCGCGCCGGGCGTTCTCGAGACCGGCCCTGGCGGTTCGGCCGAATCGGTGGGCGCTCGACGGGTTGCCGAACGCCGAGGCACCGAGGTAGGGGAGCATCGCCTCCAGCACCTCACCCCGAACCGGAGTGGTGGCGGCGTAGTCGAGATAGATAGGCGATCCCATGTCAGGATTATAACCCGTTGTGGCGTTTTGGGTTAGGGCCACTCGGTCCGGCCAGCTACATGCTCTCGACCCCGAGGGACACGACGTCGTCGACCAGCACCGTCTCGTGGGTAAAGAACGGTTCGCCGTACCGGGTGCGGATCAGCGAGCCGTAGTGCGCGTTCTGGATCTCGATCAGGGAGTACAGGTCTTGGCCGGTCGGGAAGATCTCGCCAGCCGATTGGGCGCCGTCGAACTGGCTCGCGTAGCACCGGATGGCCGCCATCTTCCGCTCGAACTGGTCGGTGATGTCGACGACGAAGGTCGGTTTGACCGGATCCTCCCGGTACGCCAGGGCGTAGAGGATCTTGAACGGTCGATGGGGCCGTCCCTCGGCGGGATACCGAGCGAGCCCCGCCAGGAAGCAAGCGTCGCGACCGAGTTCCGAGGCGACCCGATGGTCGGGATGACGCCCGACCGGGAAGGGAAGGATCACGATGCGGGGCGCGAAGTGGCGAATGGCCTCGACGACGATCCGACGCGACTCGTCCGTGTTGGCGATCCGGGCGTCGGGGAGGGCGGCGTTCCTCCGCTCGATGACGCCGAGTATCCCGGCGGCGCGGTCGGCCTCCTGGGCGCGCAACTCCGCCGATCCGCGGGTGCCCATTTCGCCGGCGGTGAGGTCGAGGATGGCGGTTCGATGGCCTCGATCGGCGGCTTTGAGCAGGGTGCCGGCGCAGGTCAACTCGACGTCGTCTCGGTGGGCCGCAATGGCCAGGAGTTCCACGGACATGGTCAGGAAGTGAGCCAGGTTGGGACCAGTGAAAGGTAGCCGGCCGGTGGGCCGCGGAGCGATCGGCGGCGCGCCCGACGCGTCCCTACCGGCCACCGCCCAGGAGCGAGTCGAGGGCGGACCGGAGCGTTTGGCCGACGGGTGGTTCGGCCCTGAGGATTTCCAATAGCGAATCCGCTGTGGACTTGTTGCCGAGGCGCCGGTGGGCCTGAGCCAATCGGAGCCGGAGCCATGGCAGGTTGCGTCGGTAGCCGGCGGGGCCGGCGCGGATGACGGTTTCCGCCAAGCCGCAGCGGTCACGCGCCTCGGCCGGATCGCTGCCTTGGAAGAGCAGGAGGTCGCAGAGGGCTCCTTGGGCCCTGGCGGTTTCGAGGTGCCGGGGGCCGACGGCCCGCTCGAAGGCGGCCACCGCTTGTCGCTGGAGCGTCACCGCCATGTCGCGCTGCCCAAGGCGGCGCCGAATCGAGGCCAGTCGGGCGGCTGCGGCGGCGTACCCCTGGCTGCTGTCTCCTTGGGCCGCGCGGATCAGCTGGAGCGCCCGTTCGGCCAGGCGAGCGCCCTCTTCCGGCGCCCCGCGATCGGCCACCACGCCGGCCAGGCGTTCCTGGACCGACCCGATTTGCGGATGGGTGGGACCGAGCCGGGACTCGAGGGCGGCCAGGGCCTCGCGCAGGAGGGCTTCGGCTTCCGCCAGGGCGCGGTCGTCCCCCTCCTGGCCTCCGCGCTCGGCCAGGACGATGGCCAGGCTGATCATGACCCGGGCGGTGACGGGGTGATCGCGGCCCTGGATCCGGCTCTGCCGCTCGAGCAGTTCGCGATAATCCGCCTCGGCCCGGTTCCAGTCGCCG
>CADEGB010000548.1 GCA_902826755.1 uncultured Gemmatimonadota bacterium | reverse complement strand
GATCGTGCTGTCCCGCTCGCGGGCGGCGTGGGTCGGCCTTGGCTGCGTGGCCCTGGCCATCGTCCTGATCGGCCTGGTGACCCGGAGCGAGGTCGTCCGGGTCGGCAAACGACGTGGCGTGGCGATGGCGTTCGGGATGGCGGCCGGAGCCGTGGCGGCGCTGATGATCCCGAACCAGCTCGACTGGAAATCGCGATCGCCCTACCGTGACTCCCTCCGAGACGTCCTCAACTATCGAGAGGGATCGGGCCGAGGGCGCCTGATCCAGTACCGCAACAGCCTGGAGCTGGTGGCGCGCGACCCGATCCTTGGCACGGGGCCGGGCAATTGGCTGGGCAAATACCCAGTTGTCCCCACCCGGGGCGATCCCTCGTTCGACGCCAACGACCCGATCCCGACCAATCCCTGGCCCTCGAGCGACTGGATCGCGATCCTGGCGGAACGGGGCCCGGCGGCCACGTTGACCTGGCTCGGGTTTCTGGGCGCGTTGGCGTTGGTGGCGCTTCGGCGGGCGGGCGACCCTGAGCACGGGACGGCGGCCCTGGCCGCCATCGGCGTGGTGGCCGCCGTGGCGGTTCAGGGAGTCTTCGACGCGGTCATGCTGCTGGCGCCGCCGACGCTGATCGTCATGGCTTCTCTTGGCGCGCTGGTGCCGGCCACGCGGCCGGTTCGGGCGCTGGAGTTGCCCGGTCGCCGCCTGCGATGGCTGTTCTGGTTTTCACTGGCCATGGGGGTTCTCGGCCTGAAGAGCGCCGGCCAACTCGAGGCGATCCTGGTGGCGGGTGACGGCTGGTCAATGCCGAAGCTGGAGCGGGCGACCCGGACCGATCCCGGTAACTACCGGCTCCATCTGACGATTGCCCAGAGGGCCGGATGCACCACCGCCCGCCCCCATGCGGCGGCCGCAGCCCGTCAGCTCCCGTACCACCCAATCCCACCGCGGCTGGTGGCTCGCTGCCGTTGACCGGCCGCCGCCGTCACCGCGGCGATCAGACTCAGGCCGGGCCGGTACGCACTGGCGCGTCAGCCCGGCCACCCCACTCGGCCCAGGACCCGTCGTAGACCGCATAACGACGGTGCCCCACGATCTCGAGCGCCAAGGCCAGGGCACAGGCCGACACCCCGGATCCGCAGGACGTGATCACCGGCTGGGACAGATCGACGCCGGCTTCCTTGAATCGCTCGAGGAGTTCGACCTTCGGGAGCATGGTACCGTCGCCCGCCACCAGCCTGGCGTAGGGGAGGTTGCGGGCCCCGGGAACATGGCCGCCACGCAGACCGGGGCGCGGTTCCGGCTCCCGGCCCTCGAACCGCCCCGGCGAGCGGGCGTCGAGCAAGCCGACCGTCTCATCCCCCAGGGCGGCGGCAACCTGCTCGAACGTGCGGATCAACTCGGGCCGGAACCGGGTGTCGAATCGAGCAGGAGACCGGGTAACCGGCCCGGATTCCCCGGGCCGCCCTTCGGCCGCCCAGCGCTGGAACCCGCCGTCGAGCACCGCGGCGCGATCGTGGCCGAGCACCTTGAGCTCCCACCACAGCCGAGGCGCGCTCAGGTTGGCCCCGGATCCATCGTAGACCACTACTGCGTCATCCGACCCGATCCCAAGCCGGCCGAGCGCGGCGCCGGCTTCGGACGACTGAGGCAGCATGTGGGGGAGCGCAGTAGCCTGATCGGACTCCGCATCGAGGTCGAAGAAGATCGCCCCGGGCACGTGGGCCGCGAGGTACTCGCGCCGCGGGTCGCGTTCCATGGCGGGGAGATACCACGACGCGTCGACCACGACCAGGCCGGCGTGGCCGAGGTGGTCGGCGAGCCAGGCGGTGCTGACGAGGGGAACTGGGAGCGTGATGGTCATCGAGTCGGTTCCAGGTAGATTGAGATTCCCCAGCCCAATTTGCCCGGGAGCCATGGCGATCGACAAGCTGATCCGGCGCTTTCAGGCGGCCGACAAGACCCTCCGGCTTGAGGCACTCCTCGATGCCTCGCGGAAACTGCCCGAGTTGCCCCTGCCCCTCCGGGACGATCGGGACCGCGAGGCCCATCGGGTGACGGAGTGTCAGACGCCGGTGTTTCTCTGGCTGGAACGGGAGGGCGACCGGCTCCGGTTCCACGCCGACGTGCCGAGGGAATCGCCGACGGTGCGGGGCTTCGTGTCGCTGCTGGTGCGGGAACTCGATGGGGAGCCGATCGCCACGGCGGCCGCCCTGCCGGCGGATCTGCTCCACCTCCTCGGACTGGACGAGGCCCTGGGGATGATGCGATCCCAGGGCCTCGGGGCGGTGGTGCAGCGAATTCGGCGTGCGGCGGCGGCGCTCGTTTGATCAGCGGTTGGCCGCCTCAAACTCCTTCATGAAGTCGACCAGCGCGACCACGCTGGCCCGGGGGCACGCATTGTAAATGCTGGCCCGCATTCCGCCCACCGACCGGTGCCCCTTCAGGCCGGCCAAGCCCCGTTTCTCGGCTTCGGCGCAGAACCGGTTCTCCAGTTCCTCCGATGGAGCCCGGAAGCACACGTTCATCAGCGACCGGCTGCCGGTCGCGGCCGTGCCTCGGAAGAAGGCGCTCTGGTCCAGGAAGT
>CADEGB010000547.1 GCA_902826755.1 uncultured Gemmatimonadota bacterium | reverse complement strand
ATTGCTGCCAAGACCGACGGCCAGGGCCCCGACGAAGACGCCGAGTTCGGGGCCGAGCAGATCGCTCCCGACCCGGGTCGCGACGAAGGCCAGGATGCCGGCCGCGAGGATCCAGCCGAAGTCAACCCGATCGGCCCGGAGCAGGATCGCGAAGGCCACCGCGCTGGCGCCGAGGGCCAGCCAGTTGGACAGGGCGGGCAGCGGGTCGGGCGTGATGACCGGCGCCGCCCCGACCGCCATCCCCGCCACCCGCGCGCCTAACGCCACGCCGAAGCCGATCGCGATGAAGGTCATGAACGCGCCCGCCATCCGGGTGGTCCCCGCCGTCAGATGCGAGGTGGCCAGCTCGGCGATGGCGGTGGTAAGGGTGAGCCCCGGGATCAGAACGATCAGGCCGGCCAGGGTGGCCAGCGAGACGGAGAAACCACCGAGCAGGGCGCCGGCCGCGGCCATCGAGAAGGAGCAGAAGAACGCGGCGGCCAGCTCGTAGACCCGGGCCACGTTAGGCAGCCTGCCGGCCACCACCGCCAGCAGGCCGGTGGCCACGCCCGCCAGCACCGCCATCCCGACCTCCGGGAGGCCGCCCCCCAAGAACCGCGCCGCCGCCGCCGAGGCCAGACCATTGGCCACCACCAGGGCCACCCCTTTGGGCTGGGGCCGCTCGGCCACCAGGGCCAGCTGAGCCCGCCCCTGGCCGAGCGTCAGCCCGCCCCGAACGACCGCCTGGGCAATCGCGGTGACCCGCGCCAGCCGGCCGAGGTCGGGAGGCTTCGGCGCCGTTCGGATCATGTAGGTCTGCTGGGCCGTGCCGGTCCCGAACGACGCGAAAATCGAGGTCGGCGTCACGAAGTACTGACCCTGAATCCCGAGCCGACCCGCGGTGGCGTCGAGCCCCTCTTCGAGGCGATGAGTGGCGTGGCCCGCCTCATGGAGCGCGCTGGCCAGCTCGAGCACGAACGGAACCCGCTCGTCAGCCGATTCGGGAAGGGGAGGGTTGGCCATCGGACCACGAATGATAATGACGCCAAACGCGCCGTTGTTGATTTTCCATTCTCGAACAGGTAATCTGATCTGAATGAAGCGGTTCCCCACTTCCCGACACGGTCCCGGCCGGCCAACCCGGCCGGCCGCCTGGCTCCTCCTGCTGGCCCTCCTGGCTGGTGGTCTGGCGGCCGGGTGGCACGTGGCCCAGGGCGTCGGGGATGGAGCCGTGGCCCTGACCGCCCCCGGCGACCCGTCCTCGGCCACCGGCCACAGTGAGGACGGGTGCGGACTCTGTGCCGCCATCCACTCGGTTGGTCCCGCGCCCGCCCCAGTCACGGCGCTTGCCCCCGGTCGTGAGTTGGTGGTGGCCCCGGCCTCGGCCGCCGTTTCGCTCGCCTCGCTCATCGCGCCCCTCGGCGCCCACGGCCCCAGGTCTCCTCCCAGCCTTTCCTGATCGAACAATTCAGCGGTGATCGCGGATCGGGCCCGACGTCTCGTCGGTCCCGGGCGCGACTTCGTGGTCCGGGATCATCCCGGATCCACTGCGACGTCAGGAGGGCATGTGGGACAACGGATGATCGGGATCGGCCTGGCATGGTTGCTGGCCGGCGAAGTGGCATCGGTGGCGGCTCAGTCCACCGGGACCGGAGTGATCAAAGGTCAGGTGGTGACCGGCGCCGACCGGCGGCCCGTTGCCGCCGCGTTGGTTCGGATTCTCGATCAACACCTCAGCGATCAGACCCACGCCGACGGTCGGTTTCTGATCGGCCGGGTCCCCGCGGGGCCCCGCCGGGTCCTCGTGGCGGCGATCGGCTACCGGGCGGCCATCGCCACCGTCGGGGTGCCTGTCGACGACACCGTGGCCGTCGATGTCGTCCTCTCGGAGGCGGTGCTTCAGCTCGACGAGATCGTCACCACCGGCACCACCGGCGACCAGTCCCGCCGCGACGCGTTGAGCCCCACCTCCGTCGTCAGCGGCGCCGCCCTCGATCGGCAGATTGACGGAACGATCGCCGCGTCCCTCCGGCACGAGCCCGGGGTGGCGATGAGTGGCATCAGTCCCGCCACCGCCCAGCCGGTCATCCGCGGCCTCGGTGGCGATCGGGTGGTGGTCCGCCAGGATGGCCTTCGCGCCGGCGACCTCGCCGCCACCGCGGCCGACCACGCCGTCTCCGTCGATCCGCTCACCGCCCAGCGGATCGAAGTGGTCCGCGGCCCGATGTCCCTCCGCTACGGGTCGAGCGCGCTCGGTGGTGTCGTCAACGTCATTCGAGAGGACATCCCGGCCTCCCGACCAGACGAAATCCACGGGACGCTGTCGGCCCAGGGAACCTCGGTCAACCGGGGGGGCGCCGTCGGTGGGTTCGCGCTGGCCCCGGTGGGGCCCTTCGCGGTTCGGATGGAAGGGACCTTCCGGAAATCCGGCGACACCAGGACCCCGGCGCGCCGCCGCGTCAACACTGCCCAGACCGCGGCGGACGTCGCCGCCGGCCTGGCCACGGTGGGCGGGCGAGGCCACGTCGGGGCGTCCTACCGGTTCTATCACAACGACTACGGGATCCCGGGCGGGTTCGTGGGCGGGCATCCCACCGGCGTCG
>CADEGB010000546.1 GCA_902826755.1 uncultured Gemmatimonadota bacterium | reverse complement strand
CGGATCATCGACTTCGCGGCCTTCCGCGCCATTGCCGACGAAGTCGAGGCCACCCTGCTGGTCGACATGGCCCACTTTGCGGGGCTGGTGGCCGGCGGGGCGCACCCGTCGCCCGTGCCCCACGCCCAGGTGGTGACGAGCACCACCCACAAGACGCTTCGGGGGCCGAGAGGCGGCCTCATCCTGTCCCACGGCGCCCTCGCCAAGGCCATCGACAAGTCGGTGTTCCCCGGCACCCAGGGCGGCCCGCTCGAGCACGTCATCGCCGCCAAGGCCGTCGCGTTCGCCGAAGCCGCTCGGCCCGAGTTCAAGACCTATGCCCGAAACGTCGTCGCCAACGCGCAGCGGCTCGCGGCGGCCCTCGCGGCGCGAGGATTCAGGATCATCTCGGGCGGAACCGATACCCACGTGATGCTCGTCGACGTCCGAAGCAGGCAGGTCACCGGGAAACAAGCCGAAGAGCTGCTCGGCCGCGCGGGCATGACGGTCAACCGGAACACGATTCCGAACGATCCGGCCAGCCCGTTCGTGACGAGCGGAATCCGCCTCGGCACGCCGGCCCTCACCACTCGCGGCATGGGTGTCGGGGAAATGACGGCCGTGGCCGATCTGATCGACCGGGTGCTCAGCACGCCGACCGACGCCACCATCGATGCCGCGCGGCGAGAGGTCCAGGCCATGGCGGCCGGGTTCCCCCTGTACCGACCGGCGAGCGGCGGCGCGCGGTGATCGAGATCCGTCTGGCACCCGAACTGGTCGACCGGCTCCGTCGCTCCGAGAGCCACTACGACGAACAGGCGTATCTGTTCGTGCTCGAAAGCATCGAGTATCTCCAGCATCGGCTGACCATTCGGCGCCATGTCAGTGGGGCGGAACTCGCCCGGGGGTGCCGCGAGTACGCCATCGAGCAGTACGGACTGATGGCGCGGCAGGTCCTGGGCCACTGGGGCATCCGCCGCACCGCGGATCTCGGGCGGATCGTGTACGCGCTCGTCGAGGTCGGCCTGCTCATTACCCAGCCCGGCGATCGCGAAGAAGACTTTCACGGCGTCTACGACTTTGCCGACGCGTTTTCGGAGGGGTACCTGTGGCACGGGGTGCCGCGTCCGGGGCGTGATCGGCTGGCCCGTGACAAGACCATCGAAGCGAGGGAATAGCGACCCGAACGCCAGGAGGACCGGATGATCGATCGAACGGAGTGGCCCCCATGCCGGAAGTGCGGGGAAGGCGTTCTGATTCCACTCTCGGATTACGGTCGCGACGGGGCGCCGATCACCTACAAGGCGTGGGTCTGCACCAACCCGGAATGCGGGTTCAATCTTCGAATCGACAACGGCGAGATTTCCTTCGGCCGCATCATCGGCCAGAGCCTCAAGTGACGTAGCCGCGTGTTTCCCATTCCCGTCCTCACCTCCGAACAAGCCCGCGAGTGGGATCGCGACGCGGAACGCGCCGGTTTGCCACTGGCCGCGCTGATGGAAAGCGCGGGGCGGGGAATTGCCGCCGTGCTGGTGGCGCGGTGGAGCGCCGCGGCCCGGCAAGGCACCCTGGTGGCCGTCGGCCCCGGCAACAACGGAGGCGACGGCTGGGTCGTGGCCCGCGCCCTCGAGGCGGCCGGGCTGCCCGTCTGGGTCACGACCTCGGGTGGGACGCCCTCGCCACTGAACGCGCTCGAGGCCGGCCTGGCCCGGCGGGCCGGCGTCCGAGAGGTCGAGCCCGACGGCCCCTGGCCCGCGGTCGGCGTGCTGGTCGACGCGATCCTCGGCACGGGGGCGAGCGGGCCGCTCCGCCCGGGGGTGGCGGCCCTGGTGGCCCGACTGGCCGAGCTCGAGTTGCCGGTCGTGGCGGGCGACGGACCGACCGGGCTCGATCTCGATACCGGTGTTTCCCGGTCGCCGCTCCGCGCGGACCTGACCGTGACGTTCGGGGGATATCGCCGCGGCCACCTGCTGGCTCGGGACGAAGTCGGCGATCTCGTGGTCGTCGACATCGGTTTCGGCCCGCCAGCCGAGGCCTGGCCGCGGTTCCTGACCGAACGGGAGGCAGCCCGGGCGGCGCCGGCGCTGGCGGCCGGGGCGCACAAGGGAGCCCGAGGACGAGTCGTGGTGATCGGTGGGGACGCGGGGATGACCGGGGCGGCGCGCCTCGCTGGTCGAGCAGCCTTCGCGGCGGGAGCGGGCCTCGTCCACGTCGTGGCGCCGGCGGAGTCGGTGGCGGTGCTGGCTGGCGCCGAGCCGGATCTGCAAACCTGCATCTCGGGCTTCGACCGACTTTCGGATTCCGCCCGCGCGCTGCTCGAGCGGGCCGATGCGGTGGTCATCGGACCGGGGCTCGGCCGCGCGCCGGGGCGGGCGACGTTCCTGGCCGAGGTGGCCGCCGCGTCACCGGCGCCGACCGTCATCGACGCCGATGGTCTGATGGCCTTCTCGGGCAACGCCGACGGATTGGCCGGATTTGCCGCGGGGCGCGCCACCGTGGCCACGCCGCACGCGGGCGAATTCCGGGCTCTGTTCCCCGGCGCCGCCGCTGATCTGGGCGTCGATCCGTGGTCTGCCGCCCGCGTGGCGGCCGCCCGGCTCGGGCTC
>CADEGB010000545.1 GCA_902826755.1 uncultured Gemmatimonadota bacterium | reverse complement strand
GTCCGGGACGCGCGCGACGCGGCCGGCCGGCTGGCCGCCAAAGGGGTCGGCGTCCGGGCGTTTTCGGCGGCCCCCGTGGTCGGGGACGTGCTCCGGGTAACCATCGGGCCGGAGCCGATGATGACGCGGCTGCTCGACGCCATCGCGGACGTGCCGCGATGAGGGTGACGGTCTTCGACTACGGCGCGGGAAATCTTCACTCGCTCCTCAAGGCCGTCGTGGCCGCCGGGGTCGAGCCGGTCGTCGAGACGGATCCGGTCCGTGCCGCCGATGCCGACGCGCTGGTGCTGCCCGGCGTCGGCGCCTTTGCCCCCGCCGCGGCTCGGCTCGAACCGGGCCGGGAGGTGCTCCGGCGCCGGCTCCTCGATGGCATGCCCTGTCTCGGCATCTGTCTTGGACTTCAGCTCCTCTTCGATCGATCCGACGAGGGCGCGGGGGCGGGGATTGGCCTGGTGACGGGGGCCGTGACCCGGATCGACGCGGCCCGGCTCCCGCAGATCGGGTGGAATCGGATCGAGTCCATCGCCGAGCCGCTTCTGTTGGCGGCGGGGCTCGAAGAGGCCTACTATGCCAATAGCTTCGTGGGCCGGCCGGAGTCACTGGCCGCGGTGGTGGCGTGGAGCCGTTACGAGCGGGACCGCTTTCCGGCTGCCATCCGGTACCAGCGGACCCTCGGCGTCCAGTTCCACCCCGAAAAGAGCTCGACCCGTGGTGTAGCGCTGATCCGTGCCTTCATCGAGGACGCCCGGGCATGATCGTGCTCCCGGCGGTGGATCTGCGGGAAGGCGCCTGCGTCCAGCTGGTGGGCGGGCGCTACGAGGACGAACGGGTCCGGCTTCCCGATCCGGTGGCCGTGGCGGCGCGGTGGCGAACGGCCGGGTTTTCGGAACTCCATGTGGTCGATCTCGACGCGGCCACCGGCAAGGGCGACAACGGCGCGGTCGTGGGCTCAGTCATGGCCGGCTTTCGGGCCGCCGCCGGTGGCGACTGCCGGGTTCAGGTCGGTGGCGGGATGGGCCGACTCGAGCGTTTGGAAGCGATGCTGGCCGCCGGCGCCGATCGCGTCGTGGTCGGCACCAAGGCGCTCGAGGATCCGGCGTGGCTCGAACAGACCGCCCGTCGCTGGCCCGGCCGGATCGTGGTGGCCGCCGACGTCCGGGGGCGGGAAGTGGTCACCCGCGGGTGGGCGGGGAACAGCGGCCGGACCATTGCCGACGTCGTCGCTGACCTTGCCGCCGTGCCGGTGGCCGGGATTCTCGTCACCGCCGTGCATCTCGAAGGCCGGCTCGAGGGTCCCGACCTCGACTTGATTCGGAGCCTCGCCACCATCACCACGCATCCCATCCAGGCGTCCGGCGGGATCCGGGACCTGGCCGACCTCGCGGCCCCCGCGGATGCGGGCGCCGATCGCGCGGTCGTCGGGATGGCTATTTACACGGGCCGGCTCGATCCCGAAGCGGCCGCCAGGGAGTTCGGACGATGAGCGTCATCACCAGAGAGACCCGGGAAACCTCGATTCGGATCGAGGTCCGTCGCGACGGCGGAATCACGGTCGCCACCACCGTGCCGTTCCTCGACCACATGATGAACACCTGGGCCCGCTACGCGGGGATCGGCCTCGATCTCAAAGCCAACGGCGACCTCAAGCATCATATCATCGAGGACGTGGCCATTGCCGCCGGACTGGCCGTGCGGGAGGAGTTTCCCCCGCCGATCCGTCGCTACGGGCATCAGACCGTTCCGATGGACGATGCCGTCGTCGAGTGCGCCCTCGACCTCGGCGGTCGGCCGTTCTATCGCGGGCCGCTGCCGAGCAGCCTCTATGATCACTGGATGCGTTCGTTCTCCGACCATGCGGAGTGCACCCTCCACCTGATGATCAAACGGGGCACCGATCGGCACCATATCGTCGAAGCCGGGTTCAAGGCGTTTGGCATGGCGCTGGCGCAGGCCATCGAGCCGGTCCGGGAGATCGCCTCGACCAAGGGCGCGGTCCGGGTCGGGAAATGATCTCGAAGCGATTGATCGTCTGCCTCGACGTCCGGGGCGGGCGGGTCGTCAAGGGGGTCAACTTCAAGGACCTCCGCGACCTCGGCGATCCCGTCGAGCTGGCCGCCCGCTACGAAGCCGCCGGCGCCGATGAGATCGTCTTTCTCGACATCTCGGCCTCCCACGAGGAACGCGCCACCCTGCTGGACCTGGTCCAGGCCACGGCCGAGCGATTATTCATCCCCCTCACGATCGGCGGTGGGGTTCGGAGTGCGGAGGACGTCGGATTGGCCCTCCGCGCGGGGGCCGACAAGGTCAGCCTCAACACCACGGCCGTCGAGCGCCCCGAGGTCATCACCGCCGCGTCCGAGCGGTTCGGCGCGCAGTGCGTGGTGGTCAGCATCGACGCGGCGCGGGACGGCGCGGGGTGGCGGGTGTTCACCAAGGGCGGTCGCCAGCCCACCGAACTCGAGGCCGTGGCCTGGGCCCGGCGTGCCGTGGAACTCGGTGCTGGCGAGATATTGGTCACCAGCATCGACCGGGACGGGGTCCGGTCGGGGTCCGACCTCGCGCTGACTCGGACCATTGCTCGCGCCGGCGAGGGGGCCGTCATCGCAGCCGGCGGCGCGGCCCACG
>CADEGB010000544.1 GCA_902826755.1 uncultured Gemmatimonadota bacterium | reverse complement strand
AGGCGCACTAGATCGCGAGGGACCCGGAACCACCTCGGTGGTGGCGAGGCGGCACTATGCCGGGATGTTTCTGCTGTCGCTGGCCACGCTTCTGCTCGAGTTGGCGCTGACCAGGGTGATCTCGGTCGCCAACTGGTACCACTTCGGTTTCCTGGTGATCTCCACGGCGCTCCTTGGCTTCGGGGCTTCCGGTGTTACCCTGGCGCTCTGGCCGAGGCTCCGCGATCGAGCACGACTGGACGACACCCTCGCCTGGATTTCGTTGGCCTTCGGCATCGTGGCGCTGGCAAGCTTCTGGTTGATGCAGAGGATCCCGTTCCAGCCGTTCTACGTCCTCCTTGACCGGACCCAGATCTTCTATACCCTGGCGTACTACGTCGTCCTCGCCGCTCCGTTCTTCTGCTCTGGCCTCGGCATTTCGCTGCTGCTGAGCCGAGGCAGCCACGAGGTGAATCGACTCTACGCCGCAGACCTGATCGGCGCGGGCCTCGGCTGCGCCGCGATCTGGGTGGTGATGCCGGCGCTCGGCGGCTCCGGGTCTGTGGCGTTCGCGGGCGCCGTCGGGGTCGGGGCGGCGCTGGCGTTCAAGGGGATCCGCCCCTCGCTCGTTTCGGTGTCGAGCGCGGCGGTGACCGGCGTGCTGCTGTGGCTGGCGGTCATCGGCGATCGGGCCCTCCCGATCCACGTCTTCCAGGAGAAACACCACCCGCTCCAGCCGGCCGGCGAGGCGCCGATCATCTCCCGGTGGAACACGTTTTCGAAGATCGATGTCTATCGTTTCCCGCGCCAACCGGAGCTGGGCTGGCCCGATCCGGGGCTGTCGGTGATCATCGACGCCGGCGGTTCGGGGACCGCCATTCCCGACTTGTCGATGGGCGTCCGGCGCTACCTCGCCACGGCCCCGGGATACCACCCGGCCGGGTTGCCGTACATCGGCAAGACGCGACCCAAGGTTCTCATCATCGGCTCGGGCGCCGGTCGGGAGGTACTCGAGGCGCTCGCGTTCAATGCCTCGTCGATCACGGCCGTCGAGATCAACCCGATCATCAACGACATCGTCTCGAAGGACATGAAGGAGGCCTGGGGCGGGCTGTTCGAGCAGCCGGAGGTCCACCTGGTGACCGAGGATGGCCGGAGTTTCGTCCGGCGGTCGGAAGAGACGTTCGACGCCATCATCGCCATTCAGACCATGACCGACGCCGCCCTCGCCTCCGGCGCGGCGAGTTTCGGGGAGACCTACATCCTCACCCAGGAAGCCCTCGACGACTATTGGCGCCATTTGACACCGACGGGAACGCTGCTCATCACCCGGCCGGTCTATCAGCTCCCCAAGCTGTTCGCCACCATTCGCCGGCTGTTCGATCAGCACGGGCTGGGAAGCCCCGCCGGTCACCTCGTCGCGTTCCGCGGCACGGCGGCGCCCTTTGGTCACCGTCAGTTCCTCAGCGGAGTCATCCTCCAGAAGTCCCCGCTTGGTTCGGCCCAGGTCGACACGATGGCGGCCCGGCTCGGAGTCGGGCGATCGGAACGCTGGAACGACACGGGGGTGCCCGAGCTGTACTACTCGCCGTTTCAGGCCCCGAACGGCAAGATGCAGAGCCTGCTTGCCAGTTTGGTCTCGGAGTCCGACCTCGACGGGATCATCGAAGCCAGCGAGGAACTGATCGAGCCGGTCAGCGACGACCAGCCGTTTTTCAATCGCCGGGTCCGGTGGTCGAGCGTCGGCAAGGACGCGATCTGGACGGTGTTCGCGGCCGGGAGGCAGGGGAGCATCGAGGCGCGGCCCGTCGCGGAGGTGACGCTTCTCATGTTGCTCGCCCAGACGCTGATCGTGGCGCTGGTGATGATCGTGCTGCCGCTGGTCCGGCTGGGCGGAGGCAAGCTGGAGGTGACCAATCGACTGGCGTTTCTGACATACTTCGCCGCTCTTGGGTTCGGTTTCATCCTGATCGAAATCGTCATGTTGCAGCGATTCGCGTTGTTCCTCGGGCAACCGGTCTACACGTTGTCGGTCGTGCTGGCGGGGCTCTTGATCTCGACTGGGGCGGGGTCGTACTTCGCCAGCCGGAACCAGGCTCTTCGCAATGGCGGGCTCCCCAGGGCCCTGGCCGGGGTCTTGGCCGGCATCGCCTTCACGCTCGTGGTGACGCCGGCGGTGCTTTCCCTGGCGCTCGGCCTGCCGCTCGCCCTCCGGGTGGCGGTCGCGATCCTCCTGATCGTCCCGATCGGCGTTCTCCTCGGCGTGCCGTTTCCGACCGGGCTGCGCGTCTTCGGTCGCGGATCGGCGGCGGTTACCTGGGCGTGGGCCATCAACGGGTTCTTTACGGTGGTCGGATCGGTTGCGGCGATGATCTTCGGGATGACGTTCGGGTTCCGGATCGTGCTGCTGATCGCGGCGGGATGCTATCTGGCCGCCCTGGTGGCCACTTGGGCGTTGACCGGATGGCCGGCCGCCGTTCGAGCCTCGGCCAAGCCCGTTCGGGCGGCGGCGATGGGCTAGCAACAACTCACGAAAGATGGGCCGGTGAGAACCGGGATCGGGTGGGCTCGTCATTTGGGGACCGAGCGCGGCCTTCGCTCGGCCGTGCCGCCGTCTTCGACCCCGGAGCCTCCCATGCGGCTCGCCG
>CADEGB010000543.1 GCA_902826755.1 uncultured Gemmatimonadota bacterium | reverse complement strand
GGCGGCTACGTCACCGGTCAGGTCATAGATGATGACGAGCGGCACAGTGGAGGTGACCGGATCCAGAGCGCCGAAGGTGGCTTTCCAGGTGGGTGGCGTGCTGCTGTTCACCGGTGTCACGGTGACGGTGGCCTGATCCGACGCGGTGGCGCCCCCGTTGTCAGTAACGGTCAGGCGTGCCGTGTAGCTGCCGGCCGTCGCATAGCTCTTCGTCGGGTTGGCCTGGGTCGAGGTCGAGCCGTCGCCGAAATCCCAGGTGTAAGACTGGATCGATCCGTCGGGATCGGCTGAACCCGTCGACGAGAATGTGATCGCCGCCCCGACCGAGGCCCCATACGGTCCATTGGCCTCCGCCACGGGCGGCTGGTTGGCGCCTTGACCGCTCCCGATCGACAGCGTGTCTTCGGTGACCCGCACCAGGGTGTCGATGGGGGTGAAGTCGAAGAAGGTGGCCCGGACGTCGGTGGTCCGAGTGATGACCCGACCGCCGTTCGGACCGAGGACGGTGAACACCATCTTGGCGATCGGTACGTCGCCGGTTGCCCCGGCGGTGGTCGTGAAGCCACCCCAGCTTACCGTTCCAGGGATGCTGCCGTTCCCCACGACGTTGAACCGGGAGTCGAGCGCCTCGATCCGCTCGAACCGGAGCGCCTGTTGGTCGTACCGGAGGGTTCCCTCCACCGCACCGGCCGCAGCCGTTGCCGTCGCGGACAAGTCGAGCGACAGCCGCAGCTCCGCGGTGCCGCCACTGGCCACGGTCTTCGGCGCCCAGCGATTGCGATAGATGTACGGCCGCCCCGAGGTGTTACCACCGCCGCCGCTCCCGCACGCGATCTCGTACCGCACCGTGTCCGACGAGAGCGGCGTGACGTCCACGCTCCGCCGGGTGTTGCCGGAGACCGTGCAGGACGTCGGAATCGAATCCACTTCGACTTGATAGTCGCCCGGACGGAGGTCTCTGAGCCGAACCGGCGTGCCGTTCTCGGACAACCGGATCGTTTCGGCAAAGGCCCTTTGCGTCGGCGGAAGGGACTGATCCGAGGCCACGCCCGTGACGTCGACGCGAAAGCGGGCGCCGACCGGCGGCTCGCCGGTCACGGACGCAGCCACCACGATCTCGCCCCGCGACGGGTCGCGGCAGGTGACCAGGAACGTGACGCTGCTGACGGTGTTGGTGCCCGTGTCGGAAATGGCGACGGGAATTGGCGACGCCGCCGGGCGGCAGTTGTTGGCCACCCCGTCGAGCCGGACTTGGTACGACCCGACCCGCAATGGCCCGATCCGCTCGGTTGCCCTGGTGGCAAAGGCGCGTCGGATGGTGTCCGGCCCCGCCACCACGACGGTGTAGCCGTCCGGATCCTCCACGAGGGAAGCGCCATCCTGGACTGGGACCGTTTGCACGTCGAGGCTCGGGAGCGCCGGGGTCCGAGCTCCGCCGACCGCCGACACGTCGGACTGATTGCCAAGGCGGTCGAGCGCGAAGATCCGATACCCGTAGAAGGTCTCCGGCTCGACCGTGTTGTCGATATAGACGACCGGCCCCGGCAGGGACTGCGGCAGACTCGGCGCGACCACCACGAACTCGCCGTTCAGGTTCGCTCGGCGCTCCAGGCGGTACGACTGCGCCGCCGGCACCGCGTTCCATTGGATCCGGACCGCGCGGAGATTGAGCGGCGTAACGACCACCTTGGCCGGAGCCACCAGGTCATCCGGGACCGCCAGATCATCGCCGGCGCGGCAGCCGGCCGCGAGGAGGAGGCCGAGGGCCGCGAGGGAACCGAACCTAGAAGTCATAGCCCACCCCGAACGAGATCGTCGTGCCGAGCTGGCTCAACCCAGTGAGGACGGTCGCCCCGGTTCCGCGTTGGACGTTCTTCACCTTGACTCCAGTGAGGTTGCGGGCCGAGAGCGAGACGGAGAGCGGACCGAAGCCCTTCTGTGCCTTTGCGTCGAGCGTGAAACGGCCCTTCTCGATGAAGTCCGGCGTCTGCAGCCCGCCAAGGCGGAGGCCGTACCGAAGGGGCCGGTCGTCGAAATAGTTGACCAGCACCGAGGCGTCGAACCGCCGCTCGGCGTCCACGTAGGCCAGGTTCCCGTTGATGAGCAGGGGTGACTGGCCAACCAGGGTCAGTTCCTCGCCCTCGGCTCCGAAGAGCCCTTCGCCCGGCGTGACCCGGGACTTGACGACGGTGAGGTTGCCCCCGATGGCGAGGCGGGCAAGCGGACCTGGCAGGAAGGCGAGCTGCTTTCGGACCTCGACCTCGGCGCCGAAGTTGGTCGCCCGTTCCGCGTTGGCGAACGAGTTGAGGCAGCCGGAACTCGCCGGCGCGCCCACGACTTCGACGATCGGGTCGGTGAACCGCTTGTAGAACCCGGTAACCGCCACGATCTCGCCCGGCCCCGGGTAGAGTTCCCACCGGGCGTCCGCGTTGAAGATCCGCGCCCGCCGGATGGCCGAGTTCCCCTTGAAGTCGCACTCCCCGCCGACGGCGACGTACTGGTCGTTGCTGATTTCTCGCGGGTCGGGCCGGTTGACCGAGCGGGCCGCCGACAGCCGGAAGTTCATCCGGTCGGACAACAGCGCCGTCAGATTGGCGGACCAGAGATAGTCCCGGTCCCGGCGGATGATCG
>CADEGB010000542.1 GCA_902826755.1 uncultured Gemmatimonadota bacterium | reverse complement strand
CCGTCCCAAAGGATGGCAATGGGAGCACGAGGTCAGGATCTGGCTCCCACCGACCTATCGGTCCTCGACCCGAACCTATCCGACGCTCTGGGTCAGCGACAACGCCCTCGAAGTTGTTCAGGCGGCGCTCACCGGTGCGGGGTTTGGCCGCTCTCCGGAGTTGATCGTGGTCGCGGTCGGCCCGCCGCGAGGAACCACGGTCGCCGAGTTCCAGCGCCGCCGGACCTACGATTTCATGGCGGCCAAGTCAGTGATGGGTCCCATGTTTGCGGCCATTCCCGACTCCGGGATGGGCGGCGCCAACGGGTTTCTCGATTTCCTGGTGAACCAGCTTCGGCCGCTCCTGGCCAAAGAGTACCGGATGGACCCGACCGACCACGGGTACGCGGGTCACTCCGGCGGAGCCCAGTTCGGCTTGTACGTGCTGTTCAACCGGCCGGAGAGCTTCACGAAATACCTGATCAGCAGCCCGGCGGCTCACCAGGTATGGCTGGACATGGAGGACGCCTGGTTCCGCAAGCACAAGGACCTGAAGGCGCGTGTCTTCCTGAGCATCGGTGAGGCAGAGGCCGCCCACCCGCTCTGGTCGGCGGCCGAAATCGGCTCGGCGTTCGCGCTGGTTGCCCAGCGGCTGGCCACTCGCAAGTATCCATCGATGGAACTCGCCACCCGCGTCTTCCCCGGCGAAGACCATCTGACCGTCTTGCCGGTGGCCTACACTCACGGGCTGATCTACCTCTGGCCCCAATGAGGTTTCAGGGTCGACTCGCCGCCTTCGTCAGTTCCGCGTAGGACGACATCGCCCCCGTCACCGGCTCGTCGGTGGTTTGTGCCGCTGCCCACCCGCGGAGCTTCCCTTCGTCGAGCCAGAGGGAGATCCCGATCGTGTGCGGGAATCGCCGGGCTTCCTCGCTCGGGATCGTCCCCAGGAACCGTCCCCCGAGGAGATTGTTCCGCCAACTCGGCCCGTTCAGCAGCGTCCAGAGCGCGTTGGCGCCGGCGCCGAGACGAACCTGGACGTCGCCGGACTCGATCCGGAGCGCGAACGGCGTGGTCTTGCCGTCGTAGGTCCTGATCGTTCCAGTCCACTCACCCCAGAGCGACGGCGGGACCGAAAGACCGGACGGCCCACCCCCGCCGCCGGCGGCGCGCTCCTGAGCCCCCGTGTTGTACCGGGGGAGCACCGCGCCCGCCAGGTGGAAGATCGCGCGATGCGGAGCGATGGCGCTTCCGTTGGCGAGCACCGCGATCGCGACATCCTCCTCGGGGAAGAGCTTCAGGGTCGTCGAGACGCCCGGCATCCCGCCGGTGTGAGAGACGACCCGGTAGCCCTGCTCGTAGTTGATGGCCCAGCCAAGTCCATAGCCGGTGGCCGTGTCGCCGGGGGTCTGGACCCGGTGCATCTCGTCGAGCCGCTGATCGGTGAGGATCGGGCGCTGGTCCTTGAGGTGATTCTTGAGATGGAACATCCCGAACCGGACCAGATCGTGGGCGCTGATGTAGACCGCCGACGCGCCCCGATGGTCGAAATCGTAGGGCGCGATCGGTTTGCGGTTGGCGTCGTACCGGAGCGCGACGTTGTCGAGGCCGGATCCAGTACTGACGGTCGCCGACGGAAGCCCAAGAGGAACGAACACCTCCTGGCGCATGAACTCCTCGGCCGACATGCCCGACACCTTGGCGATCACCTCGTCGAGGACGCCGTAGCCGAGGTTCGAGTAATTGTAGACCTTCCCGGGCGGGTAGACCGTGATGCCGTACCGGCTGATGGCCTCGTCCATGCTGGGCCGCTTGACCGAGCCGCCCTCGTAGAAGAACCGATAGTGGAGCGGAAGCCCGGCGGTATGGGCGAGCAGTCTGCGCACGGTGGCGCCCGAGGCGTCTCCCGCGAGCCCGGTGATCTTGCCGGCGCCGAGATAGTCGTTGGCGGGACGATCGAGATCGAGCTTGCCCATCTCGACCAGCCGCATGACGCCGGTGGCGTGGATCGGCTTCGAGATCGACGCCATCGAATACCGGGTGTTGGCGGTGGCGGGGATCTGCCGCTCGAGGTCGGCGTATCCGATCGCCTCTTCCCAGATGATCTTGCCGCCCTTGGACACTGCCCAGGAGAGCGAGGCCACGTTCCCGGAGTCCATCATCGCCTTGAGCTTGGCCCGGAGCGAATCCCGAACCGGGGCCGGCAGCGCCGAGGCCTGGGACGCGGGGCGTTGCGCCGGGAGGGTGGCTGGGGCAACGGCCGAGGCCAGCGACAGGACGAGGCCCGCGGGGATGATGATCCTCATCATGGGGCGTGCTTTCGTTGAGTGGTTGAAGACTCGACGTCCGGATCCGGCCGGACACTCTGCCAGAAAGGTAGCCTGACCGGCCAGCCACTTCGAGCACGGGTGCCACCCCCGGGCGGCGCGTCGATATATTCCTGACGCCGTTTGCCGACCCCGCCGTCTCCGCGTTCGATTTCGAGCACCTGGAAGGTCCGATCATGACCAGAGTCGTCTCCGTCTCCGTCCGAGTACTGGCATTCGCGCTGATCGCCGTTCCGTCCACGGCCGCCGCGCAGCCCCGCCAGCATCCGGTCGACACGTACGTCACGTTCCCTTTTCCCACCGACCTCGTCGCCGCGCCGAGCGGGCA
>CADEGB010000541.1 GCA_902826755.1 uncultured Gemmatimonadota bacterium | reverse complement strand
TTGTGGCCGAGTATCGGGTTCACGAGGGCCAGGCCAGTCAGGACTGGATCGGCGGGTTCACCGGAACCCTCGCCGTGCTCGACCGGGAAGCACCGCTGACGCGCCCCGGTTTCGAGGCCGCGTTCCGCAAGGCCCGGGGGCGGACGGCGCTCGAGTTCGGCGATGCTTGGCGCCATCACGGTGACGACGCCCAGGCGCGCGGCTGGTGGGCCGATGCCCGGGAGCACGACCCGGCCCTGGCAACTGCCGTCGGTTGGCGGCGCCTCAAGGGCCTCATCCGGCAAGCAACCGGGAGCCGCTGATCGGCGATCGGGGCTACCGTTGAACCGGCCGTCGGATGGCCATTCCCGGCGCCACACCCGGCACCAACGCCTCGTTCCGCACGACGAAGGTCCCGTTCACCACCACATGCACGATCCCGGCCGACGGCACCGCCGGTTCGGCAAAGGTGGCCCGATCGATGACCCGGGCCGGATCGAAGATGGTGAGATCGGCGTCCGCCCCGACCTTGATCCGCCCCTTGCTCCGCATTTGGGGCACCGACGCCTCGAGGCGCTGGGCCGGAAGGAGGGTCATCTTCCGGATCGCCTCCATCAGGCCGAGCGTCTTCTTTTCCCGGACATAACGACCGAGCACCCGAGCGTAGCTCCCCGCCCCGCGGGGATGAGCCCGGCCGTTGATGAACGGCACCCCGTCGCTCGCGATGGCCACCAGCGGATGGGCCACGGCCAGATCGACCGCCGCCTCCGGAATCACATGAGCGATGATCGGGCCTCCCTCGGCCCGGCGCCGGTAGAATCCGGCCGAGTCGAGCCGCTCGCCCGTGGCCACCCATTCGATGTCGCCGTAGTCGACGCCGAGCCGCTCCCGCCAGCCCGGATCGAAAATCGCCGCCCGGATGTCGGTCGAGGCGGCCGTGTACGGATAGACCTCGGTGCTGATGTCGACGCCATGCTTCCGGGCACCCTCGATCATTCCGAGGATCTCGGCCACCTGACCAAGCCCGCTGCTGCCGACGTGCACCATATGGACGGCGGCCCCGGTAACGGCTGAGGCCGCGATCAGCTCCTGCACCGCCTCGACGCTGCTCCCCGGCTCCTTGACCGACGCGAACCGGTCGTGGACGAAGTTGACGACGGCGCGCTCCCGACCCACCGCGAAGATCCGCACGATCTCGCCCCGGGTGGTGCCCGGGAGATACTGGATCCCGTAGCCGATGCCGAGGGCGCCTTGATCGACGCCTTCCCGCACGATGGCCGCCACCCGCTCGATCTCGTCGGGGCGGGCGTTCCGATAGATGAACCCCGGTCCGATAGGAAGGGTATCGCGAAGCACCGCGGCCCGAGCGTCGCCGTGGGACATCGTGGCGCCGTAGTTGATGACGGCCCGACCCTCCCGTTCCTGATACCAGCGCGGCACGTCTCCAGTACCACCCTCGAGTTCCAGCGCGGTGGTCACCCCGTCCTGTGCCTGCAGCCGGCTGCTGACTGAGTCCTGGCCGTGGGCATGGAGGTCGATGAACCCCGGGGCGATGACGAGACCCGACACATCGACCGTCGCCCGGCCGGCCAACCGCCCGGTCGAAATGGCGGCGATCCGGCGCCCGATGATGCCGATGGAACGGATCCCGTCGAGCCGGGACGCTGGATCGATAACCCGACCACCAGTGAGGACCAGGTCATAGCGGGGCGCCTGGGCAGCAGCCGGGGCCGGGAGCGCGAATAGGAACAGGACGGCGGCGAGGATACGCATCAGGAGGATGGGTTCGGGACCGGATTGAAACGCACTGGCAGAAAGAATACCCCCGCGTCGGCGATTTCGACCCTATTCGCGGCGAATTGGTTATCGAACCGGTCCACGACGATGCTATCGTGCAGCGCAGTCAACGAAGGCCAGGGAGCATCAGCATTGGTCTTATTGACCAATCTAGGATTGCAGTTTAGATTGGTCTATCAGACCAACCTGGAGCCTCCGTGGCCGAAATCGTCAACCTGTACCAGGCCAAGACCCACCTGTCGGACTTGGTGGACCGAGCCGCCAAAGGAGAGGAAATCGTGATCGCCAAGGCCGGAGTACCCGTCGCCAGGCTGATGCCGTTGGCCGGCTTGGGAGTCGGACGGACCCCGGGAGGATGGGAAGGACTGGTCACCATCGCTCCGGACTTCGACGCGCCACTTCCCGCGGAACTCGAAGCGCGCTTCACCGCCGAGGCGCCGGCCCCGAACGAGCCACTGCCGTGAAGCTCCTTCTCGACACCCAGGTCTTTCTGTGGTGGCGTGCCGATCCACGCCGGCTCGACCGGCAGGTCGAGCGCGCCATCACTCGGGCCCCGGTCGTCTACGTCAGCGCGGCATCCGCCTGGGAAGCGGCCATCAAGACCCAGCTCGGCAAACTGCGTTTTCCCGGCTCTTTCGGGGCCGCGGTGCTCGAAAGCGAGTTCGCTCAACTCGAAGTCACTTTTCCACACGCCGAGGCTGTCCGAGATCTGCCGAGTCATCACAACGACCCATTTGACAGGATCTTGGTGGCGCAGGCAACGGTCGAAGGGCTCACCCTCGTCACCGCCGACCGGAAGCTCGAACCGTACCGGGTGCCCGTGTTGTGGACCTGACGGGCCGGCCCGACACGGCCCCAATGTC
>CADEGB010000540.1 GCA_902826755.1 uncultured Gemmatimonadota bacterium | reverse complement strand
GGACGGTGGTCGTGAGGTCCGCTCGAACCCCGCGAGTCGGGTAGACCGGGTCGTCACGGGTATCGAGCCGCAGACCGGCCCGGAGGCCCGCTTCCGTAAAATCGCCGCTGCCGTAGGGGCGGAGGTCGGTGAGGAGGCTTTCGTCGTCGAGGTCAGTCCGCGAGGTGCGGACCATCGCGCCCAGGGAGACGGTGGCCCGGCCGAGAGCGCGCTCGAACGTCGGCTCGAGGTAGTACAGCTGCTGGCGCACTTCGTAGTACTCCCGCTCCCGATCGAGCCGGCCTTCGTTGCCGAAGCCGAAAAACCGGACCGCGTCGATCCGCATGAGACCGGCCCGAAGCTGCAACCGCTGGTCCGGCCGTTGGAATCGGAAGTCGCCGTTGAAGTCAGCGTTGAGCCCCGGAGCGCCGGTTGCGAAGCCGATCCGGAACGCCAGCCGGGCCGCGTAGGGCACCTTTCGGAACCCATAGCGATAGAACACCGGTCCGCCACCTACCAGGGTCCCGATCTCGGGCCGCGACTCGAACCACGGAGCGACCCCGTACAAGGTCCCCCAGTCGCGCGGCATCACGGCGGCGTTCGGCGGCGGTGACGGCCGCCCCGGATCAGCCACCAGAGCCGGAGGGGCACCTGTCAGCGTCGGAGATTCCGGATCGATGACCCGGATCTTGATCGAAGTCGAACTCGGGCCCGACCACGAGATCGAGTCGGCGCCGCCGCGGAGGTAGAGCCGCAGTTCATCCGTCTCACTGGGGAGGAACCGGCGCCGAGCGCGGTCGATGCCGCCGGCGCGGAGTGTCGCCTCGAGGCTCCCATCGGCGGTCTGGGTCAGTTCCACTAGGTCCGCGCCCTCAGTGCCCCACCACTCTACCGTTCCGGCGAGTTGCCGATAGAACCGGTCCGCCGCATCCGGCAGGCGGTCGCGCCGGCTCCGGAGCGCCTCCACCAGGTCGGCGCTGAGGGTCGAATCAAACTCTTTCGGCAGGGATCGCACGGCGGCAGCGATGGCCGAGTCGTTCAGTCGGACCTGGAGATCCGCCACCACCGAGTCCCATCCCGATCGCTCGAGCCCGGTCAGCAGCCGTCGGTCCAACGGCTCGGCCGACAAGGTGAGGCCGTAAATGCTTCCGAAACCGGAACCGAAACTCTGGTATTTCGGAAGGTAGAGCCGAAGCAGTCCGTACAGCGGCCCGTCGAGGCGCGACAGGGCCCAGTCCCGGTCCCGCGGGATCGGCACCCAGGTGGTGACGGGCCCGGCGACGAATCCGGCCCAGTACCACTGCCCCTCGTGCCGGTCCCAATCCCCCACCACGAGGTCGAAGAGCCGCGCCGCGAGATACTCGGCCTGATCGATCCGGTTGGCACCGGACGCTCCGAGACGACGGAACAGGACGTCGCTCGGGACGACCTCCGCCGCGCCGGGCACGTCCTGAATCACGTCGCCGGAACCGCGGAGGCGCTGTTCGAGGACGCCGATCGAGCCGGCGAACTCTTCCCGCCAAGCCCCGAGCCGCGGATCGTCGGGCAAGCTCACCAGGGCAACCCCCGGATTGACCAGGCCCGCTGCCCGCTCGAGTTCGGCCACCGCCACCGCGCCGGCAGGGAAGATCGCGCTGATCTGGTCTTCCGCGAACCGTCGCGCCGGGCTGGCGCGCAGTGCCGGTGGCCAGGTCTGGGTCGGGTCCTTTTCGAGCGCCCGAAACACAAAGACCCGGCCGTCGCCCGCCCTGAACCGGAGCGAGCGGCTTTGCTTCGAACCACCGCGCTCAGTGGCGCGGAGCCCGCCCCCATGGACCGCCAGATCGAGGACAGGAACGCGGATCGGCGTCGTCCAGAGATCCCGGTGGGTTGCGCCGAGGAAGAAGCGGTGAATGCCGCCGGCCCGGAACTGTGGCCCGGGCACGGACACGACGCTGTCGGGCACGGGTTGCGCTGCGGCCATTGACTGGAGCGCGGCGAGCAGCGCCACCCCTCGGATCATCGCCATTACTCGCGGGCTGGTAGACCCGATGGGAACGCGCGCGACCGAGAGTTGGTTCCGACGGAGTTCCACGTCCCGACCCCTCCCGCGGCAAGCATCCGACACCCTCGACGGGCTCTACTGGCCGACCTTCCCACTCGCGCCCAAAACCTATCGCCGATCGTTTCTCGGCGCGAATGACCAGGTTCGACCCCCACCGGAGCTTCCGCGCAGCGTTAGTTACGGAGCTCGGAGGGTCTCCGCCGGTGGCGTCGGGAACGGACGCTCCACCCGGGTGCGCTTGACGAGTTCGGGCGAGCCGATCACGGCGCGGAGGTCGTCCGACAGGCGGCGGGGCCGGCCCGAGGCCACGTCGATGACGCAATAACTCGACGCGCCCCGCGCCAGAAGCACCCCATCGGCCACCCGGGTGATGGCGTAGAACCGATCGCAGGTGGTGGCGGTACAGGTCGGCACCCAGGTCCGAACCTCGAGCCGCTCGCCCGCAAACGCCGGCGCGAAATAGTCGAGCTCGTGCCGCATCACGACCCACCCGACGCCGGCCACGACCTCGGGGCGGGCGGTGGCGCGATACAGCGCCCAATGCCCCTCGGCCGCCTCGAGCATCCACCGCAGGTAGTTGACGTTGTTGACGTGGCCAAGGTCGTCGATGTCTTCAGGGC
>CADEGB010000539.1 GCA_902826755.1 uncultured Gemmatimonadota bacterium | reverse complement strand
GGCGTCGCCTCGGCCCCACCCACGGCGGCGATGGCACCGTCCCGGATGACGATTGTCTGGTTGTCGCGCGCCGGGGCGCCGGTGCCGTCGATCACTCGAACGTCGCGGATGGCGACGGCCGCGGTGTCCACCGCCACGAATCGACGCGTGGCCGCCGACAACGGGGGACGCTGCGCGGACGCGAGGTCCGGGCCCGTCAGGAGAAGACCTCCAACCAGGACCGTGACTGCGACCGAGACCTTACCGACACGGATCATGGCATCCTCATCTTGCGAACGGATCGGGTGGGGTGACCGCTGGGGAATATGGGAGACTCCGATCGCCGTCACTAGCTCGGCACCTCATGGCCGTGGCGACGCCAGGCTCGGGGATCCATATTCGGGCGGCCCGTTGAACGTCCGTTGAACACCCGGTCATACCCTTTCCAATCGGCGTGTCGGCGGGCCCGGTCCGAGCGGAAGAAGCAAGAGCGAAGCAACCCGGAACCCGCCGCCACCGCCGTTCAGGTGGCACGGCCGTTGCTCCCGGATGGAGCCTGTTCGAGCCACCCGAGGAACCCATGGCGGATCAGATCCCCGATCAATCCCGATGGCCAGTGGCGGTCATCGCCGGACTCGAGCTCAACGGGCTCGGGCTGGCCCGGGCCCTGGCACGGCGGGGGATTCGCGTCTGGGCCATCGGCACCGACCGCACCCGACTCGCCACCAGCCGTGCGGTCGATCGGTTCTTCCCCCTGCCCGCCTGGCGCGAGGACGCGCTGATCGACGGCCTGGTGGCCCTCGGCAAACGCCTCGATCAGCCCGCCGTCCTGCTCCAGACCAAAGACGAAGGCGTTCTCTGGACCGCCCGTCATCGGGAGGCGCTCGAGCCCGCGTTCCGGATTCCGCTGCCGGATCGCGACACCGTCGACCGGTTGATGAACAAAGGGGTTTTCTATGCCCTGGCCCAGCGGGAGGGATGGCCGCTGCCCGGTTCGTGGCCGGCCGCGTCCGAAGACGAGCTCCGGGCCCTGATCCCGAACCTGCCGTTTCCGTGCATCCTCAAGCCGCAACTCAAGAACAGTCTCTTCCGCCAGCAGTCCGTTCCCAAGGCGTTCAAACCGAAGACCCCCGAGGAACTCCTCCAGGTCTATCGCCTGGTGGCCCAGTGGGAGCGTGAAGTGGTGATCTCGGAGTGGATCGAGGGGCGCGACGATCAGCTCGTCTCCTGCCGCGGCTACTGGGATCGCGACGCGCGGCCGGTGCTTCGGTTCGTCGCCCGCAAGCTGCTCCAGTGGCCCGTTGAACTCGGCAACATGGCCGTCGTCGAGCCCGCTCCCCGCGAGTGGTGGGCGGAAGCGGAGACCATCACCCAACGGATCTTCGACGTAACCGGAATGCACGGCATCGGAGCCGTCGAGTTCAAGCGCCGGCCGGACGGACGCCTGGCCATCCTGGAACCGTGCGTGGGACGAACGGTCTACTCCCACGAAGTCGCCCCGCTCAACGGGTTCGACATCCCCTGGGCCTGCTACCTCGACACGGCGTTCGGACGGCGGATCGAAACCCCGAGCTACCCCGAGCAACCGGTCAAGCTCTTCGACGGACCGCGGGCTCGCGCCTCCGCGCGGGTCTACCGCGAGCGTGGCCTGCTCACCGAGGCCGACCTCGCGGCCATTCACGCCGGCCGCCGGGCCGACATGCTGTTCCGGTCGGACGATCCGCTGCCCTGGATGATGGATGGAGCCATCCGACGGCTCCGGTCGATTTACGGGACGGTCCGCTCCCGCCTCAAGCCGAAGCCGACGGCCGCGCCGAGCTGACGTCGCCCGGAACCGGATCGGCGCCGGGGGCCAGTGCCTGCTCGAGCAAACAGGCGTCGATCAGGAACTTGGCCGCCCAGTTGAGATACTGATACCGCCCGTACCGGCCGTCGACCGGGAACGACCCCTTCACCCCTCCGCGCACCTCGTCCGGCCCGCTCGTCACCATCGTCCGGCGCACGAATCGGGTGGCGCGCCGAGCGGCGTCGACCATGGCGGTCGAGCCGGAGCGCTGACCAAGCAGCATCCAACAGATCGCGATCTGGGCATTCCCCGTCAGGCAGCACCATGACGCGGCCTCGCGCCACTCCGCATCGAGTCGACCGGGAATGGCGCCATCGGCTCGGATCGTCTCGAGCAGCGCCAGCGCGGTCCGCTCAGCCGCGCCCATGAGTTGCTCGTCCCGGGCGGCCAGGCCGACTTCGAGCAGACCCCGGACCACGTACCCGATCGTGTGGGTGTAGGGCTGCATCGGGTCGGTCAGACAGCAGTGCTCAAACCACCCGTTCGGCCGCTGGTGAGTCAGGGCCCAGTGCGCGTTGCGTCGGGCCGACTCGAGATAGCGCGGCTCGTCCAGCACCCGGGCGGCCTCCACCAGGCCCCAACCCACGTGCGTCTCGAAGACTTTGTCGCCGGGAATCGTGAACGGACTCGGCTGGGATCGCCAGGCACCGTCCGGATCCTGCGTGTCCACCAGCCAATCGGCGGCCCGGCGCGCCGCGGTGCGATACGGGTCGCCGAACCGCTCGGCACCGGCGGCCAGCCCGAGCAGAATCTGCCCGGTGTTGAACGTCACCGGCCTGACCGGCAGTTGATCGACGGTGCCACCCTGAAAGGCGCCGTTGGCGAGTTGG
>CADEGB010000538.1 GCA_902826755.1 uncultured Gemmatimonadota bacterium | reverse complement strand
ATCGGGTGGCGGTGGGTCGGGTTGGGGTTCAGTCGGTCCTGACCCGGGCACGTCCGGCCCGGGGTGCCTATCGATCCAATCCGGGCCTCGGGGGGCCGAGTCGCTGGGTCGCGTCGGTCGCGGCGACCCGAGGCCGGTCGGGGGTGGCCGGCCTGAATTGGCGTACCGAGGTCCGGGGGGAGCTGGGGGCGGGGGCAGGCACCTACGGGCGGCTGGCGGCCGACATCGAGCTGGCCCGGCCGCTGGCCGGCGGGGAAATTGCTTTTCATAGTCGGGTCGGCCTCGGGACGGCCAACCTGCCGCTCGACCGAGCTTTCGCAATCGGCGGTCAGGGGACCCTCCCGGGGGAGGTTTTCCGGGGCTTTGGCGGCCGTCGGGCGGGGTACGGGCTGGTCGACTGGCTGGTGCCGGTGCCGGGCCCGTCGATCGGTCTGGGGGCGCTGGGCCGGACCTCAGCCCTGATGCGGGTCGGTCCGATGCTTGGGGTGGGATGGGCCGGCGGGGCGGTCCAGGGGCAGCCTTGGGACCCGAATCGGGGCGGTCGCCCAATGGTGGGCCTGGTGGTCGAGGCGTTCGACCGGACCGTCCGACTGGAAATTGGACAGCGATTGCGGGGCCCGGGGGGGCCGACGATTGCCGTCGACCTGGCCCGGGCGTGGTGGCCGGTCCTCTGACCCCGGCGACTTTGACCCAGCTGCCCCCCCGCCTGACACCCTGTTCATCTATCTTTGTAGGCTGAATACCACACCCGCTTGGAAAGGACCATGACGCAGTTTGCCGACGAGTGGCTGGTTCCTGCACTAGGGGCGCTTCTTCCCGAGGCGACCGTGGCGGAGCTTCGGCGGCAAGCCAGCGGTCCTTCCGCTTCTTTGTGGCAGGCCATCCTCGATCGGCGGCTCATTCCGGAGGATGACCTGCTTCAGGCGGTCGCCTCCCGGTTCCGGATGCCGGTTGCCGATCTGAACCAGATGGACCGCCGGGTGGCCGATCAGGTCCCGGAACAGCTCGCCCGGAAGTACAACGTCATCCCGCTCCGGGCCACCGACAGCTGGCTCGACATCGCCACGGCCAATCCATTCGACATGGACGCCGAGAAGATGCTGGCGTTTGCCACCGGGCTCGAAGTCCGGTTGCTGCTCTGCTCGCCGACCCGGATTCGAGAAAAGCTGGAAGAGGTCTATCGGCCGGACGATCTGGTCGAGAAGCTGCTGGACGGCATCGCCGAGGACGCGGAGATCACCCAGTTGTCGGACGAACCCGACGACCTCGGGGCCTCCGCCGATGAGGCCCGCGCCCGGCCGATCATCAAACTGGTCGATACCCTCCTTGCCGACGGGATCACCAGCCGCGCCAGTGACGTCCACATCGAGCCGTCCGAGGGTGGCGTCATCGTCCGCTACCGGATCGACGGCGTGCTCCGGCAGGTCATGAAGATTCCCCGGTCGGCCGGGGTGCCGCTGATCTCGCGCATCAAGATCATGTCGGGGATGGACATCGCCGACCGACTTCGGCCGCAGGATGGCCGGTGTCGGGTGGCGGTGAACGGCAATCCGGTCGACCTCCGGGTGTCGACCCTGCCGGCGTCGCTGGGCGAGAAGGTCGTGATCCGGATCCTCAACACCCGGGCCACCCTGCTCTCGCTCGATGCGTTGGGCTACGAGGCGGACGAACGCGAGACCATCCGCAAGCTGCTCGACAACAAGGAAGGGATCCTCCTCGTCACGGGTCCCACCGGGTCCGGGAAGACCACCACGCTCTATGCCGCCCTCCGGACCGTCCAGGGCGAGGGCGTCAATATCGTGACGGTCGAGGACCCGGTCGAATACCGGCTCGGCTCCAACATCGTTCAGGTCCAGATCAACGAAAAGGCGGGCCTGACTTTTCCGGCCGCGCTTCGGTCGATTCTCCGTCAGGACCCCGACGTGGTGCTGATCGGCGAAATCCGGGATCGGGAAACCGCCCAGATCGCGGTCCAGGCATCCCTCACGGGTCACCTCGTGCTGTCGACGTTGCACACCAACGACGCGCCGAATACCGTCACCCGGCTCCTCGACATCGGGATGGAGGCGTACAAGATCGGCTCGGCGCTGCGGGGCATCGTGGCGCAGCGGGTGAGGCGGCCGCGCTGCACGACCTGCAAGGTGCTGGACCACGATCCGGTGCCGGAGCGGGTGACCAAGTACCTCTCCGAGTCGGCACCCCGTTTCAAGGCGGTCGGGTGTCCGGAGTGCGCCGAAACCGGATATCGCGGCCGGTTTGCGATCGTCGAGGTGCTGGTGAAGAAGTCGCTTGCGGCGGTCGAGCGCAGCGGGCTCGACCGGCTGGTGGTGGCCGGGGGTGTCGGTGCGAACCGCCTGCTGCGCCAGCAGCTCGATGCGGCTTGCCGCAAGCGAGCCGTGCGCGTGCACTATCCCGAACTGGCCTTGTGCACCGACAACGGCGCGATGATCGCGCTCGCCGCGGCGATGCGGCTGCAGGCGGGCCGCGCCGCCGCGCGCAGCGACGGCGCCTTCGACGTGCAGCCGCGCTGGCCGCTGGCCGAGATCGACCAGGCGGCCTGAGCGGCGGACAGCGCCGCAGCGCCGGGCCGCCCCAAGCGAACCGCTACCCTCGCGGAGGGTCGCTCGATGTGCCCGGCGAGCGGCGTGCCGTCATCAGCCGACGGACA
>CADEGB010000537.1 GCA_902826755.1 uncultured Gemmatimonadota bacterium | reverse complement strand
GCCGGTACCGTTCCGAGACCGAGATGCTCCGCTACCTCAAGCGGCTCGAGGCCCGCGATCTCTCGCTCACCAGCGCGATGATCCCCCTCGGCTCCTGCACCATGAAGCTCAATGCCACGGCCGAAATGGTCGGCGTGTCCTGGCCCGGCTTCGGCGCGCTCCACCCGTTCGCCCCGGTCGACCAGGCGCAAGGCTACCAGCGTCTCTTCGAGGAGCTCGAACGGTGGCTCGCCGACGTCACCGGATTCGCCGGGATCTCGCTCCAACCGAACGCCGGATCCCAAGGCGAATACGCGGGTCTGCTGGTCATCCGCGCCTACCACAAGGCCCGCGGCGACCACCACCGTACCGTCTGTCTGATCCCGCAATCCGCCCACGGCACCAATCCCGCCAGCGCGGTCATGGCCGGATTCGAGGTGGTGGTGGTTAAGACGGACGGCCAAGGCAACATCGACCTCGCCGATCTCGCCGCCCAGGCCGCCGCGCACGCCGAGCGGCTCGGGGCGCTGATGGTCACCTACCCATCCACCCACGGCGTCTTCGAGGACGGGATCCGGAAGGCCTGCGAGATCATCCACCGCCATGGCGGCCAGGTCTACATGGACGGCGCCAACATGAACGCGCAGGTGGGGCTCACCTCGCCCGGGACGATCGGCGCCGACGTCTGTCATCTCAATCTTCACAAGACGTTTTGTATTCCCCACGGCGGCGGCGGGCCCGGGATGGGCCCGATCGGCGTGGCGGCCCATCTGGTTCCGTTCCTCCCCGGCCACCCGGTCATCCCGGTTGGAGGGCCCCAGGCCTGCGGCACCATCTCGGCCGCGCCGTGGGGCAGCCCATCGATCCTCCCGATCAGCTGGGCCTACATCCGGATGATGGGCCCCGACGGCCTCGCCGAGGCCACCCGCTACGCCATTCTGAACGCCAACTACGTCGCCCACCGGCTGTCGCCGCACTACCCGATCCTCTATTCGGGCCGCGGTGGACTGATCGCGCACGAATGCATCGTCGACTTCCGGCCCTTCAAGACCAGCGCCGGCATCGAAGTCGAGGACGTGGCCAAGCGCCTGATCGACTACGGGTTCCACCCGCCGACCGTCTCGTTCCCGGTGGCCGGGACCCTGATGATCGAACCGACCGAGAGTGAGTCCAAGGAAGAACTCGACCGGTTCTGCGACGCGCTGATCGCGATCCGGGAGGAGATCCGCGACATCGAGTCCGGGGTGGCGTCCCGGACCGACAACCTCCTCAAGAACGCGCCCCATCCGCTCGCCCAGGTCGTGGCCGACGACTGGAACCGACCCTACTCGCGCGAACGCGCGGGTTACCCGTCCGCGGCGGTCCGAGCCCACAAGGTGTGGCCCACCGTCAGTCGCATCGACGGCGCCTACGGCGATCGGAACCTGGTCTGCACCTGCCCGCCGATCGAGGCCTACGCGGGATAGCGCCCTGACCGCTCCGCTCACCGGTTACTGGATCGAAGCCACCCCGAATCCGGGGTGGCGGAACATGGCGATCGACCACGCCATGTTCGATCTGGCGGAGGAGACCGGAGCCCATCTCTGGCGCTGCTACCGCTGGAGCCCGTTTTGCCTCTCCTTCGGCCGTCACGAACCGGCCGCCCGGCGCTACGACCGCGATCAGATCGCGGCGGCCGGAATCGACTGCGTCCGCCGGCCAACGGGCGGGCGAGCGGTCTGGCACGCCCGCGAATTGACCTACGCCGTCGCCGCGCCGATGACCGCCTACGGGTCGCTCCGATCCGGCTACCGCGCCATTCACACCCGCCTGGCGGTGGCCCTCGGCAGCCTCGGCGCCACCGCCACCCTGGCGGCTGATCGAGCCACTCCCGGGCTGGGCAGCGGCCCCTGCTTTGCCGTCCCGGTTGGCGGCGAGATCGTCGTCGCGGGCCGCAAGGTCGTCGGCAGCGCCCAGCGCCGCGGCGACACCGCCTTGCTCCAGCACGGCTCGGTTCTTCTCGAGGACGATCAGGCGCCGGCATTTGCCCTCCAACGCTCGCCGGCTTCGGACTCTCCCGTGCCCCCTCCGGGCGCCGGGCAGCCGGAGGCACCCCTCGCCGCCATGCTCGGCCGCCAGGTCGGCTTCGACGAAGCGGCCGCTGCCGTGGCCCGGATGCTCCAGGCGGAAGGCCTCGGGGCGCTGGGCAGCCAGCCACCTAACGAGGTTCTGCGCCGAGCCGAACGGCATTACGATTCCTACCGATCCGCAACCTGGACGTGGGAACGATGACCACCTGGCAGCGCGGCGCCGCGGCGGGCGCCGGTCGGGTCCTGCTCGCCATGACGGCGGCGGGGCTCGGGGCGCCCGCGGCCGCGCAGCCCGCGCGGCCGGCCCCGACCGCCGTGTCGATCGTCATCGGGGCGGAGCCCACGATCCCGGTCCCGGCACTGTCCGGCGCCAAGCAGAACATCGACGCGGCGAGCCTCCTGTTCCTGCCCCTGGCCCGCCTCAACCGGAAGCTCGAGACGACGGCCGAGTCGCGGTTCGAGCCGCTGCTGGCCCGATCGTGGTCGCGGCGGGACGACCTCACCATCGTGTTCGAACTCGATCCCCGGGCCCGCTGGCACGACGGCACGCCGGTCACCTCGCGCGACGTGGTTTGGTCCCTCACCCGGTTCCGGGATTCCACTTTTTCGCCGACCTACGCGTTGCT
>CADEGB010000536.1 GCA_902826755.1 uncultured Gemmatimonadota bacterium | reverse complement strand
CCACCTAACGATCTGCGGATGGAAAGGGACATGGGCCCTCTGGGATTCGAACCCAGGACCTACGGATTATGAGTCCGCTGCTCTAACCGCCTGAGCTAAGGGCCCGACAACGCCACGGCGCTAAGTATACGCGCGGCCCGCCAATCGCCCCAACCCCAAACAGGGCCGAATGGCCCGGGCCGTTCCGCCCGGACCCCGCTACAAACTGCAAGGTCGTTCGGCCATTATTCGCCGGTGCGCGTTCTCGTCCTCTCCGACCATGCCACTGATGAAGGCCGCCGCGACCGACTCCGGGCGATCGCGGGTCTGAACGTCGACCTGATCCTCGCCACCCCCGGCGGAAGCGCCGGCGCTGACGGCACGATCCGGTTGGTTCCCATCCCGGTCAAGGGCGATCCCGCCGAGCCGTCTGGATGGCGCTGGCACACCGGCACCATCCGCCGACTCCTGACCGAGACGCGGCCGGACCTGGTCCACGTCGAGGCCGAGCCGGAATCCCCGCTGGCCGCCTCGGTCGCCGCGGTGTGCCGGAAGCTCGGGGTGCCGTTCGTCCTCTTCAGCTGGCGGTCGCGTCCCCCGGCGCTCGGCTTCTTTGCACGCCGCCGCGCCCGCCAGGTGCTGACGCAGGCGGCCGGCGTCCTCGGCGGCAACCGGCTCGCGATGGACCTGCTCCACGAACTCGCGCCCCAAGCCCTGGCGGCGGCCATCCCGCCGCAAGGCGTTTCGCTGCCGCCGTCGCTGGTGCGGCCCGAGCGCGAGGTGCTCGTGATCGGGTACGCCGGCCGGCTCACGCCGGAACGGGGCCCCGACGTCCTGATCGCGGCCCTCGGCAAGACCTACGGGCGGTGGGAAGCGGTCATCGCCGGGACCGGACCGGAGCAGGAATCGCTCGAGCGCGAGATCCAGCGCCTCGGACTGGCCTCCCGGATCCGGTGGCTTGGCGGCCTTCGCGCCGGGACCCTCGAGACGCTCTGGCACGAAATCGACTGTCTGGTCGTCCCCTCCCGCGACACCGCTTCGTGGGTCGACCACTATGCCCCGCTCCTCCTCGACGCGATGGGACGCGGGATCCCGGCGGTGGTGACCCGCGCCGGCGCCCTTCCCGAGCTGGTCGGCGATGGCGGCGTGGTGGTCGACGGCGTGGAACCCATGGCCACGGCGCTCCAGGGCTGGGTCACCGACCCGAGCCGCTGCCGGGCCGCGGGCGTCATGGCCCGCCAATGGACGCTGGAACGCTCGGTGACCTCGGTCGTCGCGAGCCGAACCCTCGCCTTCTGGCAGGCGACCGTGGAGCACCTCAATCCGGAGTAGCTCGATGCGACGCGTCTTTTTCGGCTTGCTGGTCGTTGCCCTTCTTCCGACGACGACCATTGCCCAGAACCCGACCCCCGATCAGGCCCGCGCCCTTCTCCAGCGGCCGGACCTGAGCCGCCGAGTCAAGGACCTGGTGGGCGGCTCCGGCTTGAGTCCGGCCCAGATCCGGGCCCGCCTTGCCGCGGCCGGCTATCCCGAGTCCCTGCTCGACAGCTACCTCGACAACGCCGAAAACCTCCCGGCCGCGCCGAGCGACGGGGTGCTGCGCGCCGTCCGGGCCCTCGGCCTGGCCGGCCCCGATGATCTGGGCGGCACCGGAACCGACTCGGTTCCCGGTATCCCCGGCGACCTGCGCCGGGACCTCGGCGGACCCGCCGACCCGCCCAACATCTTCGGCCTCGACGTGTTCCGACGGGTCACCTCGCAGTTCCAACCGCAGACCAATGGACCGGTCGACCCGTCCTATCGGCTCGGTCCCGGCGACCTGCTGGTGCTCGTCCTCACCGGCGATGTCGAAGCGGCCTACACCCTCGATGTCACCCGGGAGGGGTTCATCGTGGTGCCGCAGGTGGGCCAGCTCTTCGTGGCTGGTCTGACCATGACCGGCCTCGACAACCTCCTGTATTCCCGCCTTGGGCGGGTCTACAGCGGGGTCCGCCGGGGGCCGGGCGCCACCACCAAGTTCCAGGCCTCCGTGGCGCGCCTCCGCACCAACCAGATCTTCGTAATCGGCGACGTCGCCCGCCCTGGCTCGTATCAGGTATCGAGCGCCGGTACGGCCCTGACCGCGCTCTATCTGGCGGGCGGGCCCACCCCGACCGGTTCGTTCCGGCAGATCCAGATCCGCCGCGGCGGCGCGGTGGTCGACTCGCTCGACCTGTACGACTACCTCCTCCGGGGCGACAACGCCCACGACCGCCGGCTGGAAAGTGGTGACGTCGTCTTCGTGCCCGTCCGGCGGATTCCGGTCGAGATCATCGGCGCCGTGGCCCGCCCGGCGATCTACGAACTGAAGCCGGGCGAGACCTTGAGCGATTTGGTCCAGGCGTCCGGCGGGTTCGAGGCCACGGCCCTCCGCCGCCGAATTCAGATCGATCGGATCCTGCCGCCGGCCGCGCGGCAGCCGGGCGGCCGGGACCGGGTGGTGCTCGAGATCACCGAGGACCAACTCGCCACCGCGCTCCCGCCGGCCGTGGCACTGGCCGCCGGCGACCGGATCGAGGTCTTTTCCATCGGGGAGCGCCGCCACGACGCCGTGATGGTCCGGGGCAACGTGTGGACCGAAGGCCGAGTCGGGTTCACGCCGGGCATGCGCCTCAGCGAGGCGATCCGACTGGCGGGCGGTCCCAAGCCCGATGTCTA
>CADEGB010000535.1 GCA_902826755.1 uncultured Gemmatimonadota bacterium | reverse complement strand
GCGTGCCCGTGCGGAGCGCGCCAATGGGAGCCGTCGCAGCCGGGCAGCGCACGTTCGCGCACCTGACGCTGGTCCTCGAGTCGTGCATTCCGGGCCTGCTCGCGTCGATCGCGGCCGACTCGAGCGGAGATTCGATGTCCCTGTTGGCGGACGGCCGCCTCGCGGCAGCGCTCGTCCGCTACGATGCCCGCCGCTGCCGGGAACTCTTTGACACGCTCGCCACCCGCTCGGTCTGGCAGGTGCCGACGCTGGTCCAGTTGCGGGGTGCGTTCCTCCCACTCGACGACTCCCTTGGTCTCGACCCTCGGCTCGCGACGGTCCCCGCCGAGGTGCGGGACGACTGGACCAAGTACCGCGCGGAGTTGCCGCCTGCCCGGCGCGAGGCCGGCCTGGCGGTTTACCGGCGACACCGCCAGCTCGTGGGCGAGCTGCATCGCGCCGGCGTGCCGCTCCTGGCGGGAACCGACGCGAGCAACGAGCCGTGGGTCCTCCCGGGCGCCAGCCTGCACGACGAGCTGGCACTGTTCGTCGCGGCGGGGCTGACCCCGCTGGCGGCGTTGCGTACGGCCACCAGCGAGCCGGCGCGCTACCGGGGCGAGCCGGCTCCGCTCCTGGCACCTGGCCGCCGCGCCGACCTGGTCCTCCTGGCGGCCGATCCGACCCGCGACATCGAGGCAATCCGGCGGATCGAAGCGGTCGTACTGCGGGGCCGGTTGGTGCGTCGGCGGTGACCTGGCCCACCTCCCAACGTTGTGGCTTCTCCGCGAGTCCAACGGAGCAGCCGTTCCCCACCAACCAGGAGGGACCTGTGCTCCGACAACCTCGGCGCGGCCTCGTCTTGGTCATCGCGTTGATCCTGTCAACGGTGGCGCCAGCCTCCGCGACGTGGTCGATCATCGTCCTCGACCGGGCCACCGGCCGGATCGGTGTCGCCGCCGCCTCCTGCACCGCGGACGTCCACGGCATCATGGCTCTTGCCCCGGGCACCGGCGCGCTGGTCGCTCAGGCACTCGGGCATCCGCCGGCAATGCGCGAGGCCATTCGCCTCCTGCGGGCGGGGGTGGCGCCGGACTCGATCCTCCGGGCTATTACGGCGCCAGCGGTCGATTCAGCCAAGCAGGATCGGCAATACGGAATCGCCACCTTTGACAGGGGGCGGGCCCAGTTTACGGGAACGGCGCTGAGGGCCTATCGCGGGGAGCGAACCGAGGACGACGTGCTCGTCCAAGGAAGCCTGCTGGCGGGGCCTGGCGTCCTTGATCGCGCGATGGCGGCGGTTCGGGAGGCTCGGGCCGCAGGCAACGGCCTCGAGGACGTACTCATGGCTGGACTGAAAGCGGGTGCCGATGCCGGAGGGGATGCGCGTTGTGGTGATCAGCGCGCGACCACCGCATTCCTCACGGTGGCCAACCCTGGCGACAACCCGAACTGGCCATACTTGACTCTGCGGATCGTGGACGCGGCCCGAGGTCACGTGAACGCGGTGGATCTGCTTCGGACACGCCTGGCGCTGTGGAAGGCGAACGGCGGTCCGAAACTCCTGCTCACGTCAGAGACGATCAAGCCGGATTCTGCCAGCTGACGTCTTGGTTGAGGAGCCGGCTATCCTCCCGCAGCCCCCCCCGATGTGTCGAGACGTGTCCCGTCTCCTCGCTGTTCTCGCCACCGGTCGGCTACCCCGCCGCCGCCGCGAGTTGGCGCCGCCACACCACACTCCCGCCCCGCGGCTTCCTCTCGTTTCCCACGACGCTCCCGCCACCCCCTGCGCTCCAGACTTCACCGAGGGTCCAACCAGTCAGTGACAGACCATGGTCGTCGACGAGTACCGTCTTGAGATCGCGCATCCCGCTGGCGAGGGTCCAGATCCGGGCGCCGAGGCTGATGCTCCCGCCGAGGCCGAGGCGGCCGTCGATAACGACGATGGAGCCGTCACCGGACACATGGGTCGCCTCAGTTTGGTTGTCGTCCGGCGCGGCACCGAGGTTCTGCAGAGCGCCCCCTGCCGAGCGGAACACCCGATAACCACTTGGGGACGTGGAGACACCGACGACAACGCTGCCATCGTCGGAAACATCGAAAGCGGCGGAACTCGGGCGGGAGTATCGGGGGTCTAAGCCGAGGTTACCGAGCACGGCTAAGGTCCCGCCGGTCCACCGAACGGCCTCGTTGGAGTGGCCGACCACCACCGCGCCGTCGGCCGAGACGGCGCGGGCCGAACTTGGACTGGCGCCAAGGATCTGCAAACCGCCGCTGGCAGTCCAGCGAAAGGCATTCCTTTGGAGGATGCCGAAACCCCGGTCAATCTCGCCGACCACGACCGTGCCGTCCGACGAAACCCCATAGGCATATCCCGAGTCCGCGATGAACTGGATCCCCCCGGCGGCGGTCCAGCGGAACGGTCGGGCCCCGTTGCCCCCAACGACCACGGAGCCGTCCGCTGAGATGTCGTAGGCATAGCCGGGCGTGAGGATCTTCACCCCGCCGTCGGCGGTCCAGCGGGCCGCCTGGGTCCCGATGGTGCCAGCAATGACCGACCCGTCAGCCGACGCCGTTGGACCGCTGATCTGGAAGCCGAGACCCTCGAACGAGTTGGTGGTAACGGCCGTCACGAACGCCGTACACCGCGACCGGCCCACGGCCGTGCAAGGGTCCGAGCACTCCAGACACGGCCGCCAGTCGCCCG
>CADEGB010000534.1 GCA_902826755.1 uncultured Gemmatimonadota bacterium | reverse complement strand
AACGCCGACCAGCCGGCTTCTCCTTTCGCGAGCGGCTGCTCCTCGATCGAGAGGATCTGCCGGTAGCCGCGGGCGCCGAACCCGAACCACCGGCGGGGTCCGCCGCCCCGCCACTCGGTCGAGGCCGTGAACCCGACGTTGTCCCGGAGTTTGGTCCGGTCGGAGGTCGGGCGGACGATGGCGCGGAGATCGATCCGGGCGTCGGCCGGGGCGTCGCCCTCGGTTTGGAATGAGGGCCCGACGACGATCGGGAGACCCTCGACGCGGTTGTAGGTCCGCCCGGTTTCCAAATTGAGACTGGTGTTGATCGACCCGGTCTGGAAGGAAGTCCGAGCGGCCGCCAACTCACCCAGGGGGCGACGGCGTTCCCGCACCGCCAGCAGGCCGTTCGGCAGCCTCGTGACCGGCGCGATCGGTTCGTAGACGGTCGCCTCGCCTTCGTGGGTGCCGCCCTCCCGGACATCGATCCGGCCCCCCGCCACGATCGCCGGACCCGCCACGACCCCGCCCGCGCCGATGATCAGGTCGCCGTTGATGACCGTCACGGCCCCATCGATCCGCCCAAGGACTCGGAGCGACCCCCGATAGACCGCGATGCCGCCCTGGTGACGCGAATCCTTCGGGAGCGTGAAGCTGCCGGCGATCCGGGTGGTCAGGCTGTCGTTGTAGATCGCGATCAGCTGCCGGACGACCTCCGGGGCGAGTTGCCCCATGGCCAGGCTGTCGTCCGGCAGGTCGGGGCGGATCACCACCACGCTGTCCTGCCCGGCTGCGCTCCTCGCGCCGGCCGTCAACAGGGCCAGCGCCACCAGGGCTCGCCGGCGCCAACCCGCCAGGATCATGACAGTCCCAGCCTTTTCATCCGCCGGTACAGGTTCGCCCGGTCGGTCTGAAGGGCCCGCGCCGCCTCCGCGACGTTGCCGCCGGCCCGGCCGAGGGCTTCGCGCACCAGGGCCCGCTCGTAGTCGTCGAGCAGGTTCGAGAGCGATCGGCCCTGGAGATCGGCCAGCGTGGCCACCGGCATTTCGCCGGTCGTCGGTCCGTCGTTCCGTCCGGTGGCCCGCGGAAGCACCTGGCGGACCGAGGCCGCGTCGACCTCCGGACCGCTGATGATGGCCAGTCGCTCGATGACGTTGGCCAGTTCCCGGACGTTCCCGGGCCAGTCATAGGAGGCGAGCAGGGCCAGCGCCTCGGACGTGAAAACGGGTGCCTGATGGGCCCGAAGGCGGCTCGCGAGGTGAGAAACCAGGGCCGGGAGGTCGTCGAGCCGGTGCCGGAGCGGCGGCAGTTCGATGGGAAACACGTTCAGCCGGAAGTAGAGATCCTCCCGGAACGTCCCGGCCGCCACGGCCTGGTCGAGGCGCTGATTGGTCGCCGCCACGACCCGAACGTCCACCCGTTGAATCCGCTCGGCGCCCAGTCGCTGGATCTCGCCGGTCTCGAGCACCCGGAGGAGCTTGGCCTGCGCCTCGAGGTTCAGGTCGCCGACTTCGTCGAGGAACAGGGTTCCGCCGTCGGCAAGTTCGAACCGACCCATCCGGCGGTCGACCGCCCCGGTGAACGCGCCCCGTTCGTGACCGAACATCTCGCTTTCGACCAGATCACGGGGGATGGCCGCGCAGTTGACCGACACGATCGGCTTGCCCGACCGCCGGCTCGCGGCGTGGATCGCGTTGGCCACCAGCTCCTTGCCAGTGCCGGACTCGCCGTAGACGAGGACTCGTGCCTCCGTCGGTGCCACCTGCGTGATCGCGCCCCGGACCCGCTGAATTTCGGGCGTGGTGCCGACCAATTCGGCCTTGGGCCGCACCAATTGCGACTTTAGCGCCCGGTTCTCGGCCTGGGCCCTGGTCAGTTCCAGCGCCGAGCGGAGGGTCACCAGGACGGCCTCCGGGGTCAGCGGCTTTTCGAGGAACTGGAACGCCCCGTGTTTGATGGCCCGCACGGCGTCGGTGAGCTGGGCCTTGCCGCTCATCATGATCACCGGTGTTCCGCCATCCCGCTCCCGGATCGTCTCGAGCGTCGCGATCCCATCGGGTCCCGGCGGCATCATCAGGTCGAGCAGGATCGCGTCCGGACGGACCTCGTCCAGGGCCAGGATCGCCGCGTTGCCGTTCGGGGCCTCGGCCACGTCAAACCCTTCGGACTTGAGCAGCGCCCCCAGCATCCGCCGGATATTCGCTTCGTCGTCCACGATCAAAATGCGAGACGTCATCGCCAGTTCCTCCGCCGCTCGGTGAGGCGGCGTTCCACGAACGGTCGGTCGGGTGGTCGGCTCCGAGCGCTTTCCGGGACCAGCGGGAGCCAGATGCCGAACGTGGCGCCCCCGCCCGGAGTCTCGGTGACCTCGATACTCCCCTGGTGGAGATCGACCGCCTGTTTCACGATGGCCAGGCCCAGGCCGGTGCCGTCAGCCTTGTCAGTAAAGTACGGCTCGAAGATCCGGCTCCGTTTCGCCGGCTCGATTCCGGGACCCTGGTCGGAGATGGATACCCTGACGCCGGTTTGCCATGGGCGGATCGTCACGTCGAGCCGGCCCCGTCCCAACATCGCCTCGGCGGCGTTCCGAAGCACGTTGGCGAAGGCTCGTCGGAGCGAGTCGTAGTGGCCGGTGACATGGGGCGTCCCGGGCTCGACCAGAAGGTGGGCGTCGACCTCGGCCGGGAAGGACGTCCGCGCCAGTTCCCCCAGC
>CADEGB010000533.1 GCA_902826755.1 uncultured Gemmatimonadota bacterium | reverse complement strand
GGCTCGGGAGCAGGTCATCGTCCGGCACGGCACCGCCCTGGAGCAGCTCGCCGGCGTCGAGGTCGCGGTGTTCGACAAGACCGGCACCCTGACCCTCGGTCATCCCGTGGTCGACCGGATCGTGCCGATCGCACCGTTTTCCGAACTCGATTTGATCCGCCTCGCGGGGTCCGTCGAGGTCGGTTCAGGACACCTCCTGGCGCGCCCACTGGTCGCGGCGGCCACCGCGGCGGCCGGCTCCCTGCCCAGCGCGGTCGGGGTGGTCGAGGCCGCCGGCCGGGGCGTGACGGGAATGGTGGAGGGGCGCCGGGTGACGGTCGGCGCCCTGACGTTGCTGAAGGAGTGGGAGCCGGAGGCCGCGGCCGTCCTCGCCGCCGCCAGCGACGGCGCGGGCCTCCAGGCCTACGTGGCCATTGACCGACGAGCGGCGGGCACCATTCAATACGCCGACCGGGTCCGCCCAACCGCGGCGCCGATGACGGCGGGGCTCAGGGCACTGGGCTTACCACGAGCCATCCTGCTCTCCGGCGACCGGACCGTCAACGCTCGAGCGGCCGCCCACGAACTCGGCATTTCGGACGCCGTCGGGGACCTGTTGCCGCAGGACAAGGTCGGCTTCGTGGCGCGTCTCACCAAGCAGGGGAAACGGGTGCTGATGGTGGGCGACGGCGCCAACGACGCCCCAGCCTTGTCGGCGGCCACCGTCGGGATCGCGATCGCCGCCCACGGTGGCGGTATCAGCGCCGAGGCCGCCGACATCGTCTTGCTCACTGACGACCTGACCCGAATCCCCCGGGCCATCGCGATCGCCCGCCGGACGATGCGGATTGCGCGGCAGAGTATTGGCGTCGGCCTGGGCCTATCGGGCATCGCGATGGCGGTTGCCGCGGCGGGCTACCTTACCCCGGTCGCCGGCGCACTCCTTCAGGAGGCGATCGACGTGGCGGTCATCCTCAATGCGCTGCGGGTGCTCCGGCCTGGACCCGAAGATGCCCTCGTGGCGCGGGCCATGACCCTGGCGACCAATCGGACAGCGCATTAACGTCCCGAACACCCCTGATGCACGATTTCGTCGTGGTCGGCGCCGGATCGGCTGGCTCCGTGGTCGCGAGCCGCTTGTCCGAGGACCCCAGCGTTCGAGTGCTCTTGCTCGAAGCCGGCTCGGGGCGAGTGCCCCGTGAATCGCGGATCCCCGCGGCCTTCTCGAAGCTCTTCAAAACCGAGTACGACTGGCAGTATCGGACGGCCCCCGAGGGGGAACTCGCCAACCGATCGCTGTACTGGCCGCGGGGCCGAATGCTGGGCGGTTCGAGCGCACTCAACGCGATGATCTGGACACCGCCGGCCCGGGAGGATCTCGACGGCTGGGAGGCGGCCGGCAACCGGGACTGGAGTTGGGCCGATCTCGAACCCACCCTGGCACGGGCCGAGCGTTCAGGCCAGGATCCGCGCCGTCCGGGAGAGGTCGGCATCGACGTGGCCCACCCGGACGCGGTGAACCCGGTCACTGAGGCGCTGCTCGCGGCGGCCCTCGCATCGGGAATCCCCAGCAACAACGGATTTCGAGCCGGTCGGATGGACGGAGCCGGCCGATTTCGCGTCACCCAAGCCCGGGGGGCCCGGGTCAGCTCCGCCACCGGCTACCTCGACCCGGTCCGCCATCGCCCCAACCTGACCATCGTCCCCAACGCCACCGTTGACCAGATCCTGTTCGAGGGCCGGCGCACGACTGGGGTCCGCTACCGGGCGACCGGGACGGGGGCTGCCAAGGCCTCCGGGCGGGTGGTCCTGGCGGCGGGCGCCATCGGGTCACCACACCTGCTGTTGCGGTCGGGAATCGGACCGGCCCCTCTGCTGGCCGGGCATCGCATTCCGGTCGTGGCCGACCTGCCCGGGGTGGGCAAGAACCTCCAGGACCACCTTGCCATCGGACTGATGTACCGGTGCCGGGAGCCGGTGACGCTGGCCGGGGCCGATCGGCTCGCCAACGTCATCAGATATCTGATCCGGCGCGACGGCCCGTTGACCTCGAACGTGGCGGAGGCCGGAGCGTTCCTCCGCCTGGGACGCGAGACCGACCGCCCGGACGTCGAACTGCTCTTTGCCCCCTCGTTTTTCGTCGATCATGGGCTGGCGAACCCGCCGGGTCACGGGTTCACGGTGGCGGCCATCCTGCTCCGACCCCGCAGCCGGGGCGAGGTTACCCTGGCCTCGGCGGACCCGCTCCATGCCCCGACCATCGCGGCCAACTACCTCACCACCGGCCCGGACCTGGAGCTGCTCGAGGCCGGCCTGGTTCGGGCCAAGGCCATCGCGGAGCGCCCCGAGGTCGAGCGATTCCGCGGCGCGGAGTTTCTTCCCGGTCCCGCTGAGAACCTGGAGCGGTTCATCCGGACCCGATCGGAAACCCTCTATCACCCAGTCGGGACCTGTCGGATGGGCGCCGGACCAGACACCGTGGTCGACGACCGACTCCGGGTTCATGAAGCGGAAGACCTCTGGGTGGTGGACGGGTCGATCATGCCGGAGATCACGGCCGGACACCCGCATGCCGCCATCGTGATGATCGCGGAGCGAGCCGCCGAGTTCCTTCGGCATGGCCGATAAGGCCTCCGGGAGCCCCCGCCCCGACCCCTCCCAAACCCTGAAGCTGGCTTCACGGACGTCATCCCCTTGTCTTCACTCGCCGATGG
>CADEGB010000532.1 GCA_902826755.1 uncultured Gemmatimonadota bacterium | reverse complement strand
GACCTCGATCCTGACTCCCTTCACGCGGATCACCGGGTGCCGGCGAAGGCCGCCGACGCCGCCTGTGGTCGTGGTGTCTGGGGTGCCGGCGCTGTCGATCCACCCCTGATAACGTCGATAGAACGGCTGGTAGAAGTCCGTCTGGGTCGCCCCAGTGTCGAGTCGACAGAGGGACCGCTCGCCCCGCCATCGGATGACCGTCAGCGGCGTGTGGCCATCGAGCGCCAGGTTCCGTGACGAACGGGCGCTAGCCGCTCCTCGAATCGCAATCGTTCCGTCGGCCCGGATGCCAACCTCGCCAAGGGCCTCGATCACTGGAAAACCCACGATGCCCCGGATCGTCATCCCCGGGAAGGTCAACAACCGATCGTCGAAGACCAAGAAGACGACGTGGTCGAGGCGAGTGCCCCCAACGACGAGCGAGTCGGCGACGGCGAGGTCGGCGCGATTGCGGATGTCGGTCGAGGAGCCGACATCGATGTCGGCGGGGAGGATCCGGAGGCCCAAGGAAGCCGCCTCGGACCGAGACAGCGTCGACAGATTGGCGCCCGTGTCGAAGACATACTGACGCTCGGCCCCTTGGATGCGGATCGGAATCAGGCCCTGCGCCAGTTGAAGCGTGGCCGAATCGTGCCGGACCACCGTCTGCGGCGGCACGCCCGCGAGCGCTCGAAGGATCCTCCCGAGGTTGGCGACGTCCGCGACGGCGGTCGAGTCGGCCCCGGGGGGAGGGGCGGCAACCAGGGCGTCGGCCGCCGCGAGACCATCCCGATACCGGAAGAGCCGCAGGTGATTGGTGACCTCCATGGCACCGAGCACCATCAGGAGGGAGTCGGAGAGGCCGCCAGCTTGCCGAGCCCGGGCGATGTGTCGGTTGGATTCAGCCAACTGATTGAAGGCGTGGGCCACCAGGCTTCGGCCAAACTGCAGCATCGGTGCGTCCGCGGCCTCGTGGGCCGCGATCGAGTCACGCAGCGCGAAAAAATCGCGCCGGCTAGCAAGGGCGAGTAATGCCTCATCGGACGGCACGGGGGCCGAGCCAGACCCGGCTCCGTCGGCGCAGCCACTCAGGGCGAAGAGGACCAGCGGAAGAAGCGTGATCGATCGGGCCATTGGGGTCGGATCGGTGAGGGTGTGAAGTCTCTACGAGAAGCCTGCTCGAGCGGTTCCGCAGGCATGGTTGGACCCGGGGTCAGGGGACCTGCCGTTCACCGAACCAGAAACAAAGGCCGTCCGGTGCGACGACGTAGAACACATTCCAGGGGATGCCATCTCGATGTTCCGTGTCGATGGGCGACAGTTGCTTGCCCATCATCCGGCTCTGCAGTTCCGTGAACAGCCGCTCGAGCCCCGTGACCTGGAAGGCGCAGCCGTCCTGGGTCGGGTCGCCGCCATTTTCGGCAAGCCCGATCTGGACGGCGTCGCGGGTGAGGACGGCCGCTGGATGGGGCGTGGCCGCGCGGGAGACGAGGCTGAAGCCGAGCACGGATTGGTAGAACGGAAGGGCGGCCTCGAGGTTGGGAACCGGGAGGGTCATCGGGTTGCCTTGGTAGCCGAACGCCTTCGTCAGCGCAGGGGTCATCGGAGCAGGTGCCTCCAGTAACGCTCGGGGTGATCCAACAGCCCCTTCGTGATCTGAAAGTGCGCGGTAGAACTCCGAATCGGAGAGGCCGGCGTCCGGGCGCCGGTACACCCGTTGGAGGAAGATTTGGTCGGACACGGTCATCCGGTCTCGAGTTTCTCTGGGGGCGTCTGTTGCGGCGTTACCCCGTTCCATCATCGTAACCGACCGGAGACTCCCGCGCAGCCGGACCAGGACGTGTACCCGCCGACACGGGCAGGGTGACGACCCCGAGTCGACGGCCGGCGTCGATTCCGCTTCTCAACCGCCCGTGAGCGATTCCCGTAACCCGACCCGCGCCGCCCGCCTCGTCGGAATCCAGGTCGTCGCGAGGACCACCGCCACGATCGCGACCGACACCCCCGTCGCCAACCCAACCGTTAGGCCGACGCCAATCGGGAAGTAATAGCTGAACCCGATCCCCACCGCGGCCAGGACCGGGGCTGCCAGCAACGAGCCCCGGCCGAGTTGCCCGGCGGCCTGCCGGAGCAAGAGCCCCCGGACCCTCGCCTCGGAGGCGCCGAGGGCCCGGCGGATTCCAATCTCCCCGCGCCGAAGCCCGATCGACCGGGACATCAGTCCATAGGTCCCCACCACCGCCAGGAACAGCGCGAACGCAAAACACGCCGCGAACAGCTTCGACACGGATAGCGCGATGAACCCGGCCTTCCGGACCACCTCGGCGAACGGCTGGATGCCCTCCGGCACCAGGAGCGGATCGGCGTCGCCGACCGCCTCGATCAGCGCGGCCCGTCCGGCGCTCTCGGTCGAGCGGAACCGCGCCATCACGACCGCAACCGGACCGTCGTCCTGGAGCAGCGGGAGGTAGATCGCGTCCGGGCCGCGATCGCGGGACAGGGGATTCCCGTACACCACGTCGCTCGCGACCCCGACGATGGTTCGCCACGTCGTGGTGTCGCCGACGCCGGCCAGGCGGATCTGGTCGCCCACCGGCGACCGGCCCCGCCACCACCGGGCCGCCAACGACCGGCTCACCAGGACCACCGGCGCTCGGCTCGGATCGTCGGTGGCCTCGAAGCCCCGCCCCTCGACGATCGTCACGCCGGAGGTCGAGA
>CADEGB010000531.1 GCA_902826755.1 uncultured Gemmatimonadota bacterium | reverse complement strand
CAGCTGCTCGAGGGTGCCCCGTTCCCGTTCCCGAACCACCGCGATGCTCGCGATGATCACCATCGTCATCGAGAGGATCACCCCGATGATTCCGGGCACGATGTAGACCGCGCTCCGGAGCCCGGGATTGTACCATGGCCGGACTCGGACGTCGATCGACGGGCCGCCCCCGCCGCGCGCCTGCAGCTGGCGGCTCTGGATCGCCCCAAGAAGCCCCCCGGCCGAGCTCGCCGCCGAGGCCGAGAGCGGGTCGGCCGCGTCGACGATGACCTGCGCGCTGGCTTCGCGGCGGCGTTTGAGGTCGCGATCGAAATCCGGCGGGATCACCAGTGCGGCCTTGGCATCGCCCCGGTCGATGGCCGCCTTGACCGCGTCGCGGTCGGTCACCTCGTCGACGAGGTCGAAGTTCCCGGTGTTCTCCAGGGCCGTGATCAGGCTCCGGCTCGCCGCCGTCCGGCTCTCGTCGAGCACGATCGTCGGCAGGTGACGGACCTCGGTTTGGATCGCGTACCCGAAGAGCGCGATCTGGATGACCGGGATGCCCGTCATCATCGCCAGGGTGAACCGGTCCCGGCGCAATTGGACGAACTCCTTCCACAGCATGGCCCAGAATGGCCACCGCCGAATGTCACCCATCGAGCACCTCCGCGGGGCGGGGGACCTCGCCCTGGGCGCCGTCGCCTTCGTCCCGGCGCTGAAGCTCGATGAACACCTCCTCGATCGACGCCATCCCGAATCGGGCGGTGATCTCGGCCGGGGTCCCCACCCCGATCAGGTGGCCCCGGGAGAGAAACGCCAGCCGCTGACACCGCTCCGCTTCGTCCATGTAGTGGGTCGTCACGATGATGGTCATGCCCGCCGCGGCCCGGTCCTTGATCAATTGCCAGAACAACTGGCGCGACGCGGGGTCGACGCCCGCCGTCGGCTCGTCCAGGAACACCAGGTCGGGGCGGTGGACCGTGGCGCAGGCCAGGGCCAGCCGCTGCTTCCAGCCGCCCGAAAGGGTGGCCGCCAGCTGCCGGCGTCGCTCGCCGAGGCGATAGGTGACGAACTGCTCATCGATTCGGGCCTTTCGTTCCGCCCCGATCACCCCGTACACCCCACCGTAGAACTTGATGTTCTCCTCGACGGTCAGGTCCTCGTAGAGGCCGAACCGTTGCGACATGTACCCGATCCGCCGCCGCACCAGCTCCGGCGACCGGACCACATCGATGCCCACCACGGACGCGGCTCCCGATGTCGGTGCCAGCAGGCCGGTCAGCATTCGGATCGTGGTGGTCTTGCCCGAGCCGTTCGGCCCGAGGAGCCCGAACACCTCGCCGCGGCGGACCTCGAGGTCGAGCGACGCGACCGCCACGAGCGGGCCGAAGTGCTTCGCGAGCCCGACCGTCCGGACGCCCGGCTCGAGGGTCGCCGATTCCGAGGGCGTGGTCATCGGCCCGGACCAGGCGCGGCGGATGCGGTGCCCGGGCCGAATCGGACCGAGACCCAGAGGCCTGGGTGGACGCCGTCGAACGGCGGGTCGAGGTCGAGCTTGACCCCGAACATCAGGTCGGCCCGCTCCGACTCGGTCAGCGCCACCCTCGGCGTGAACTCCGCCCGGGTGTTGATCGCCACGATCCGCGCGGTGCCGATCCGCTCGGTGGTGCCGTCGACCGTCACCGTCGCCGCGTCACCGATCGACAACTCGCCGATCCGCGCGGCTGGCACGAACACTCGCACCCAGGGACGGCCCACCTCGCCCACCGTGACGGCCGGAACCCCGGGGCCGAGGAACTCACCCGGCTCGGCCGAGCGGGTGAGGACCCGGCCCGCGACCGGACTGGTCAGCACCAGATCCGCCGCGCGCGCCTCCCAGCTTGCGAGCGCCGCCTCCGCGTTGGCGACCTCGGCCCGCGCGGCCGCGACCCGGTCCCGACGGGTTCCGGCCGCCAGCAACGCCAGCGCCTCCGCGGCGCTCCGTTGCCGCTCGGCGGCCACCCGCGCGGCCGTCTCCGCGTTGTCGAGTTGCTGGCGAGAGATCACTTCCTTCCCGAACAGACTGCGGAGTCGTTCCCGATCGGCCGCCGTCCGCTCGGCCTCCGCCGTCGCGCCAGCCAACTCGGCTTCGGCGCGTTTCGTTTCCTGCGGCCGCGCCCCGACCTCGAGGTCCCTGAGGTTGGCCCGCGCCGCCGAGACCCGCGCCCGCTGCGCCGCCAGGGAACCCGGCATGTCCGCCTGGGAGAGGAGGGCCACGGTGTCACCGGCCTGAACCACCCGGCCTTCCTCCACCCGGATGGACACCACTCGGGCGCCAACCGTCGGCGCGAGGTCGATCTCCGGCACCTCGACGGTGCCCCGGGCAATCAGGGCGTCGTCTCGATCGCGGTTGCAGCCGATCGTGGCGAGCGCGCAGAGGGCCGCCGTCAGCAGGCGATGGGTGCTCATCTCGGACATCCTCCGGATCTCATTCAGGCGGGAGGCCGAAGCGCCGCGATCGCGAACTCGGCGGCGTGGCGGCCGAACTTCTCGAGGTCCCCGGCCGTCGGGAACGGACTGCGTCGATCGAGCCACCGCTGAATGGCGGGGCTCGCCAGACTGAAATACACCAGTTGGGAAATGGTCGAGATGGCGGCGTACTGGCTGTCGACATCCGACCGGACCGTGCCGGCCGTTTTCCCGCCTTCGATCGCGCGGCAGACCGGCTGGAACAGATCGGTGGCCAGCTCG
>CADEGB010000530.1 GCA_902826755.1 uncultured Gemmatimonadota bacterium | reverse complement strand
GTGGTGCTGCCCGGAGCGGCGCGGGCTGTCGCGACGGCTGCAGCGCGCGGAGGGGCCAGGTCCGGAGGGCCACGCCGTCCGCGCCGAACCCGACTCGTCGAGGGCGAGGGCCAAGTCCGCCGAATTCACGGGCGGGTGCTGGGCCGGGTATGGAAGCAGGTGGGCTGGCTCGACAACGGCAGCGAGGCGCTGCGGGTGCTGGAGCAGCCGGGGTCGGGGGTCGATCTGGTGATCAGCGACGTGGTGATGCCGGAAATGGGGGGACGCGTCCTCGCCGAGCGGATCGCGCTACTGGCGCCGTCCCTCCCGATCGTCTTCATGTCGGGTCACAGCGACGACCGGGTCCTCCACGACGACATCGCCGCGCGGGGACACGAGTTCCTGGCCAAGCCGTTTGCCGTCGCCGACCTGCTGGCGACCATCGACCGGGTGCTGGCCCGAGGCCCGGGGCCGGCGGGATCCGCCTAACGAACCACCAGGGGCCGGACCAGGCGATGAACGTCGCCGCCCTCGGTCGTGGCCACCACCACCCACAGGTAACGCCCGGGCCCGAGCCGAATCGAGTCGGGGACGGTTGCGAGGGTATCGGTCGTTTCCACGATTGCCATGGCGGAGCCGTCGTCGCGGAGGACCTCGAGCCGATAGCCGACCGCGGTCGGCAGGCTCCGCCACTCGAACCGGGGTGGAACGCCGGCCGGGACGACCGAGTCGGCCGGGGTCACGGCCAGGAGGGTGGGGGCCTCCGGGCCGTCCCGGACCACCGGCCCATCGTCACCACCCGAAGTCAGCCGCCACACCGCGATCGCCCCGACCGAGAGGACCACGGCGGCCGCCAGCGGCAGCCACCGGGTCGCGACGCTGGCGGCCGGTCGGGCGGGGCGGTCGGCCGCGGCCAGGGCTGCGAGGGCCCGGAGCGTCTCGTATTCGCGGCGACACCCCTCGCAGGCCATGACGTGATCAAGGCCCTCGAGCAGCTCCTGTTCCGAGACGCCGGCCCGTCCAGCCCACCGGGCCAGCTGATCCGGCTCGGGGCAGTCGGCGCCCCGCGCCCGGGCGGCCCCGTGCGCCTGGTAGGCGGCTTTGAGTCGGTCGTCCGGTCCGGTCGTCATCCCGTGTCCTCCTCGCTCAGCGCGGCCCGCAGGTCGGCCAGTCCGCGATACAGGAGATTGCGCGCCCTCGCCTCGGTCCAGTCGAGCCGGTCGGCGATCTCCGAGTGGTTGTACCCGTTGAGATACATCCGGACCGCCACCCGGCGGTCGGTCGCCAACGCCGCGACCGCCCGCCAGATCCGTTCGCCGAGTTCCCGTTGTTCCATGCCCCGTGCGGGGTCGTCCCTGGCCTCCAGGCGCTCCGCCAGCTCGTCGACCGACTGGTTCCGCTCGCTGCGACGCCGGCGTCGGATCAGATCGATTGCCGCGCTGGCCGCGGTCTGGTACACATATGACGCCGGCAGGCTGTCGATTTTCTCGCCGGCTCCGTGGGTCTTCCAGAGCCGGACCCGGGTTTCCTGCAGCACCTCGTCCAGCTCGGCTGGCGAGAGGCCATGGCGGGCCGCGGCTATCCGGATCTTGGCGGCGCAGCGGGCCAGGAGGCCGGTGAGCAGGGGGGACACGGGGTCGGACACGCCAACAATATGCCCGGGCGGGGGGAGCCGGCCCAGGTTGCGGTGGGTCCACCCGCCACTTAGGTTCTCCGCCCGGCATGTCCACCACCAGCCGGTTGCTCGACGAACGCGCCATGGGGCGGGCCCTCTCCCGGATGGCCAGCGAAGTCGTCGAGCGTTGCCAGGGAACCGACCGGGTCGTGTTGGTCGGGATTCAGCGCCGCGGGGTCGAACTGGCCCAGCGCCTCGCCGACCTGCTCCATCGGAGCGAAGGACGCCCCGTCCCGCTCGGCAAGCTCGACATCACCCTCTATCGCGACGACCTCCAGTCCATCGGCCCCCGGCCGGTGGTCGGCGAGACCAGCTTGCCTCGGGATCTCGATGGCCAGACGGTGGTCATCGTCGACGACGTCCTCTACACCGGACGGACCATCCGCGCCGCGCTCGATGAGTTGGCCGACTTCGGGCGGCCCCGACGGATCCTTCTCTGCGTCCTGGTCGACCGGGGCGGCCGCGAGTTGCCGATCCAGGCCGACATCGTCGGGTCCACCGTCACGACCGCGGCCGGCGATCGGGTCGACGTCCTCGTGGCCGAACGCGACGGCGAAGACGCCGTGAACCTGGTGCGGGCCTCGTGACCACGCCCCTCGGCAAGGACCTGGTGGCCCTCGAGCCGCTCGACGCCGACCAGATCCGGATGATCCTCGACACCGCCGAGCCGTTCAAGGAAGTGAGCGAGCGGTCGATCAAGAAGACCCCGGCGCTCCGGGGCAAGACCATCGTCAACCTGTTCTTCGAAGCCTCGACCCGGACCCGGATCTCCTTCGAGTTCGCCGAGAAGCGCCTTTCCGCCGATACGGTCAACGTGGCGAGCCAAGGCAGTTCGGTGTCGAAGGGCGAGACCCTGGTCGATACCGCCCGCAACCTCGAGGCGATGCGGATCGACATGGTGGTGATCCGCCACCATTCGAGCGGGGCGGCGAAGTTCCTCGGGGAGCGGATCCGTTCCAACGTCATCAACGCGGGCGACGGCAAGCACGAACACCCGACCCAAGGCCTCCTCGATCTGCTCACGCTCCGCGATCGGTTCGGACGGATCGAGGGCCTCAA